>NZ_JBVVOL010000020.1:0-47719 GCF_055810895.1 Formivibrio sp. oc-25
CGCCTCAGCGCCGATGATAGTGCAGATTGCCTGTGTGAAAGTAGGTCATCGCCAGACTCCCCTTAAAAACCCCCAGCTCAAAAGGCTGGGGGTTTTGCTTTGTGCACCCGACAGGTCAATAATTGCCAGGCAGAAATTAAATGGAAATTATTTCCCCCCAATTTCACTGGAAATTGTCGCGACATGGCGCGCCTCATTCGTGACATTTGCAATACTGATCTTATTCACGTCAATACCAAGTCTGACCAATTCCTCTTTGACGGTGAGTGCCCGCGCTTTGGCGGCACGCGTTGCATTTTTTATAGCACTCCGGTCACAATAGCCGGTAATAGTGACTTTATCTCCAGTTTTTAATAATGGCAGCATCTGTTCAAGTTGTTGTTGCGCCATTTTGTCGAGCTTGGCACTCATCTTGGTGAACGAAATGGTCATCGTAATGGGCTGCAGTGGCATTATCACGCTTTGGGCGGGGGTGACCGTTTCACTTCTTTGGGGGGGATTGTTGCTGCTCTTGTTCACAATGGTATCGCTGATCTTTTTCTGGACTACGTCCTCTGCTTGCCCTGTCAATTCATCTGTCGTTGGTACGGTTTCACACCCTGTTAGCAAAGTAACGGTGGCAAGTAATAATAAACCAGTCACTTTTATACTTTTCATGCAGTTCTCCTGATGGAGTATGAGTGTTGTCACGAACATGCCAGCGCGGGGCTGGCATGCTGTCATTGATCAAGATCTAGGCGATCGGCTTGTTCGCTGTCAAATCCCAGCCAGCACTGATGTTGCCTCCTCCTGCACCATCGGCACGTTTTTGCTGGGTATAGGTCCACTTGATCTTGCCGTAACTGAAGCTAACGGTTTCACCAGGAAATCCATCATCAGAGGCTGCGCCGCTGGTTCCGACTCGGGAAATCAGGACCTGTTCGAGTTTTACTTCCATGTATTTGAGCTTGTCGCCACCTGAACGACAAAATTCGATCACGACTTCCTTGATATGTTTCCCGGTGCAGCAAGCCTCGTAAATTTTCGGGCTGGCTTTGTCGAGCAAGTGGTAAATATCAAAAGTGGCGTGGTTGACGCGCTCGGCGGTGGCGCCACCTACTGAGCTGGCCGTCGCAGATGCGGGCTGCTCCATCCCATGCTGAAACGAGAGAATTTCAATCCAGTCCTTGTGTTTGTCATCCGTGCTTTCGCCGGGGATACCGTCAATTTTCAGAAATGCGTCAAATGCCATATTGCTAATCTCCCAATAGAGAAAATTCAGGTGGATGTGGAACTCGCAGCGGTTTGTTGTTAGCGAGTCGGTTTCGGCAACTCGGCGACGAGCCGCAGCGAAATGGTTAGCTCGTCGAGCTGGAAATGTGGACGCAAAAATGCGGCAGCACGGTAAACACCGGGACGCCCGGCTACTTCCACGACATCAACGCGGGCTTCTCGTAGTGGGTACTTTGCCTTGGCTTCTTGGCTGGCTGAGTCATCGAGCAGTACATACTGGGCTAGCCAGGTGTTGAGAAAGTCCTGAACGTTCTGACGTGAGGCAAAACTACCGATCTTGTCGCGCATGATGGATTTCATGTAATGCGCGATACGCGATACGGCAAAGATGTAAGGGAGTTGGGTGGAGAGCCGTGCATTGGCGTTGGCTGCATCGGTGTTGTAGCTTTTGGGCTTTTGAACAGATTGGCCGCTAAAGAAGGCTGCGTAATCAGTATTCTTACAATGCACCAGCGAGATGAAACCCAGGTCAGACAACAGTTTTTCGTTGCGATCGGTGATGGCGACTTCGGTTGGGCACTTGAGTGCGACTTCACCTGCATCGGTGGTGAACGTATGCGTTGGCAGCGCTTCAACAAGCCCACCACCCTCGACGCCACGAATCGCTGCGAGCCAGCCATATTCGGAGAATGCTCCCGTCATGCGGGCACCAAAGGCATAGGCTGCATTGGTCCAGAGATATTTGCAGTGATCTGCACCATTGACGTCTTCCTCAAATTGAAACGCTTCCACTGGAACTGTCTTGGCTCCATAGGGCAGGCGGCCCAGGACATGAGGGAGCAGCAGGCCAACGTAACGTGCATCTTCTGATTCGCGAAAAGATTTCCATTTGGCATATTCGACAGTGTCGAATATTTTCGACAGATCGCGTGGCTTGCCAATATTGGTAAAACTCTCAAGACCAAATAGTTGTGGGCCGGCAGCTGTAATCAGCGGGGCATGTGCCGAAGCGGCTACATGTGAAAGCTCTTCTATCAGGAAAAAATCTTCCGGGTGACGCGTGAATTCGTAATCTCCGATCAGACCGGCATAGGGGGCGCCACCGAAAGAGCCATATTCCTCTTCATAGATTTTCTTGAACAAGGCACTTTGATCGAATTCTGACGACGCTTTGAAATCTTTGACCAGATCTTTTTTACTGGCATTCAGCACCTTGATTTTTAACTGAGTACTTGTTTCCGACTGATCTGTAAGGTATTTCAGTCCACGCCAGGATGCCTCCAACTTCTGGAAATCAGGGTGGTGCATGATTGCATTGAGTTGGGTGGAAATCAGTTCATCCAGTTCCGCAATGCGGGCATCGATGCTGGCGGTTAAATCTCGCGATACCGTAACACTGCCTGCGAGCACTTGACTGACCAGTTCTTCGATCAGATCCCTTGTGTAGATTTTTTCCTGCTCATTGGTGGCGACCTTGCTTTGCTCAATGATGCTGTCGAGCAGGCTGGTTTCGGTGAGCATGGCGTTGACGTTTGCATGGATCAATGCGGAGGCTGTCATGAGTTACTCCTTGTCGCTGGGTTGAGTGCCGATTTCGTGCAGTTTCTGTGTGTCACGCAGAATTTCATCCAGCAGGCTTTCCAGCTTGTCATTAGCCACCATCTTGTTGCGCAGATCTGCCAGCCTGGTGCGGGCTGCCAGCAACTGACGCAAGGGGGCAACCTGATTTACTACGTTTTGTGGTTCAAAGTCTTCAAGCTTCTGGAAGTTGAGCTCAATCGAGAGCTGATTGCCGGCCTCTTTCGACAGCGTGTTATCCACGCGCATTGCCAGGCGAGGGCTCATGCCTTTGAGTACGTCATCGAAGTTATCGCGATCGATTTGGATGAATTTACGTTCCTTGAGCTTTGGTAATGCCTCCTTGCTGTGCCCGCTGTAATCGCCCATCACTCCAAGCACGAAAGGCAACTCCTTGGTTTCGATGGCATCGCCGATTTCGACGTCATAAGTGATCTGGACGCGAGGCGGGCGGATGCGGCTGAGTTTTTTCTGGGTACTTTCGCTAGACATATTTTGACCTGTCTGTAGTGGGGTGAAATGGTGGGGGTGAGGGTCAGCTGTTCCCGATTTTTTCCGCCAGCTGTGCGGTGAACTCGATCACTCGGCGTATGTTGGCCTGTGGATCAAGCAATTCGCGGCCAAGCAGATAGCTGGCCTCGGCATACAGGCGATGTGTTGCCCATGGTGGATTGGGTGTGTCCAAATCCAGTACGGTGAGCGGATCAGGCGCTGCACCTTGAAGTGCATGGGTGAGGCGCGACGGTATCCGGTCCGGGACGATGGTGAGGCGCGAGACGCCATTGCGGTGCGAGATGAAATATCCGGATAGGGCGTCGCCACGCAGATGGTGGGAAAACTGCATATAGATCATCAGCCAGGTGGCACTGTAGAAAGCATCTACGGCCGTGTCGCCAGGCAGGGGCAGCGAAATCTGTTGTTGCGTGCTCGGCGCGTTGAAACGTTTGCTTAACTCCAGTGAAAAACCGATATTGATCAACGCACGCTCAAGCAATCCACGATTGCCACGTTGCTCAAAGAGTGCTTCCAGGCTGGTTGCAGGTTGATATTGGTGAAAGCGTGTCAGTAATTCTTGCGCAAGATCCAGATCGGCACTGGCATGCCGACTGTTTCCAAGTTGTGTTTCAAGAAAATGCCGACATGCCAGCATTTCCACCGAATTATCGATTCCGCTAATCAATTGTTCACGCAGCCCAGTAAAGAAGAGCTCATAGACCAGCGGCAAATAAGGCATGAACTCGCTGATGGATTCACTCGGGGTAATGATGCCGGCTACTAAGGGATAGCGGCGGCCAGCACTGTCTCGACTGGGATGCATTGCGCCGATGAAGGCATGATGGAGATCTTGGGAAACAAAGAAAAAATCACACGGGCCGGCATGATCATAGTTTTCCTCCCAACCTGGTGTGGATGAGACTGCATCCAGGCTTTGTGCCAGTATGTTGTCAAATTCGCGAGCGATCGGATGGGTGGCATTGATGTAGAGAAAATCACTCCGTCCAGGTAATTTGCCAAAAATGGTGTAAGTTGCGATGCTTTCCAGGCTGCGGCCCTGTATCAATGCCATGTCTGGTATCCCTTTCAAAATGTAACTTTGGCAGGGAGGTTTTGCTTGCGCAGGCCGCCGAGCAACACGGGGTTATTGCCGCTGACCACCCGGAAATTGACACGAATTCGATCGGTCATATTCGTTTTGTTCTCTTGCGGGATGGGCCATTCGATCTGGCTGGAAGTCGCGGTGGTATTTTCGATGTGGCCGTGGGTCAAAAGACGCATCAAGCCCAGGCGTCCATTGAAGTTGTGTACCGTTAAGGTGGTTCCATTGAAGTAAACCACCTGAATGCGTGCGCCCAGAGCCGCTCCGCTGTTGCCAGGCCAGTTGAAGGGTGTCCAGATTTGCGGTCCATTGCGGTATCGCATGATCTGGCCATCAATTTCGATCAGGATTTCACTCATACCCGGGCTGGGGATGGGTTGCAGTTCAAACCGGGAAATATCATTTTCCGGCAGCAAGGTGGAACCCAACCCGGAAAGCCGGTTGATGCCGGATAGAAATCCTGGCGAGAAGTGGATGCTCTTGTCGGCCCAACTGCGCGCAATCAGGAGATCTCCTTTGCGGACCACCAGACCATCGAGGTGTTTATTAACGAATTTGGCCAGAATCCCTTCTTCTGGTTTGAGGAATTTCACAATATCGGCCATCGTGGCTTCATTGGCACTGTCGGCAAACGGATACTTGCTGGAAAGACTGGCCCAGGATGTCAGAACATCATGTCTCCATGCATCGTTCAGTGCCTGTTCAACCGGTGCGATCAACGCTGAGAAGGCGTGAATCAGCGGGCGAACCAATAGTGGACGTACCGTATTTCGAGCGTCCTCCGAAAGCCCCGCAAGCAAGGTGGTATCGATGTATTGCAAGGCCTCGGAGAGTTCGGAGCCGGAACCGTTGAAAGTGGCCTGCATCAATTGACGTGATTGCATGCCAGGTTGGTCGGCACTGGCGATCTGACCTAATCGCGTGTGCAATTTTCCGAGGATATCCAGATAGCCTTGCAATAACGGGTGCGATCCTGTTGGGTCAGGTGTCCAATCATGGCTCCAGGCAAATTGGCTGCCGAGCGAACCATATTGATGGGTTGCCAACTTGGTATCTACGTGTGATGTGGCCAGTAGCTGTTCAGTTTTTTGCAGGACGCTGACTTTGGCATTCTCAATTGAGCGGGATATTTCGCTGGGGTTATCCCATGATGTTTCGCATGCAATGCGCGCCAGAACGATACGGATCGGAGAGTTGCTTCGATCGGAAAGTATCCTCAACGACTGTGCTGCGCTTTCCGGGTTGGTATATTCAGGAACTGACAATCCAAGCAAAAATCGTTTCCATTCTGCGGCGTACTCGTTGCGATACAGCTTTTCCAGTTCAAGCTGATTGTTTGTTATATCTCCGTTCTTGCCGAGATTGTCCTGGATTGATCCACCCAGTACCCAGTCATCCCCCTTGATTTCCCCGTGGCTCGCATCCTGGATCGCCTTCCGGAAATATTTTTCCCAAGCTTCACGGGTAAAGGCACCTGCGATCATGTTGCTACTGGTGAGTACCCCTGCATTTTTACCCTCCAGAATTCTGCCGATGGTGAGCGGTGTAAATTGCGTATTGGCACGTGCCTTGAGCTCGTTGTACACACGTTCATGTGCACTCATCCGGGTGCGGGAGTTCTGCAAAACTTCTCGTGCCTGGTTGATCACATTTTTATCTGTGGTGATCAGAGGGAGATCCGGCTCATCAATCTGGGAGATATAAAACCCGACCAGTCGCTCAGCCAGGAGATTGACGCCGGCAGCCGGTTGCCCTCCGCTATGGCTTTCTAGCCAGCCGCGCCAATGGCGTGGTAACTGATCAGCCAAGTGCGTGGCTTCCATGTGGGCAGGATCAGCCAGCATTAAATAGGTTTTGAGTGAGTTGTATTGCTTTTCCTGCAGGTCGATGTTATCGGGTGCGATGCTTGATCCAGCTGTCGCTGCCGTGGCACGCATGGGTACAGGTCCACGTGCCGGTCGATAACTGCTCAGGTCGATGCTTGGCAGTTCATCTCGCTCTTGGGAGTGGCGCGAAGGTCGGGGCAGGGAGGGTGTGGGTAAATGGGGGGGAGTTGCCGCTGCTTTTTTTGGGGTACTTGCCAGCAGCGTTGCTTCCAGATGCGCTTGAACCGGCTCGAGCATGAGTTTGCGTACGCCAGCAAAGTATTCCTTGCGCAGTGTCTGTTCGATGGCTTGTCCGCGGTATAGTCCGAGGCCAATTTCCCAAGGGTGGTTTCCTTTGCGGTAGCGATACAGTTGCTCAATGCGCAATTGCAGAACCTGCAGGCGCATGAGCTGGTCATGCAGCGTACTGTTGCTTGCCGGTATTCCCGCGGTGTGCAGTTCTTCTGACGCCGCAGCAATCAGACGTTGATTACCCAGGTAGGACCAGGTCAGTCCCCCGCTCAAGCCCAGCAAGAACAGCAAACCGGTCAGGATGGAAACCAGCCGGATTCGTGCGGTGGCAGGTTTTGTCTGTCGCATGATCAGGTGCTGGTCAGGGAAAATCACCTCCCGGAACAAGTCACGCAAAAAATAACTGTATGAGGATACTGGCGGACCGGATTCAAACCCCGCACGCGAAAGATCGAACTGCGCGGCGATGCGATTCCCTGCACCGATACGCGGAGTTCCCTCTTGCAGTGCGCTAGTAAAGTAAAAACCACGAATCAGGGGGCGACTGTGATAAGGGTCATCCTCATGCAGGAGTTCAGCAAAACGTGCAATCGCTTCCTTGAGTGCATGGAATTCGATCGGGAAAGCGAAATGTGCCGGGCGATTCTGTGAGCTGCCAAGACGAGTAGCCTGTTTTTCTTCGCCACGCTGTACCAACCCTTTATAGAGCGTTTCCATCTGCTGATGGATAACCTGAGTCAGGTTGAAACCCGTTCCCTGATCGTGGGTAAGGGTCGCGCCCCAAGGCTTGGTGCGCTCTGCTTCTGGCATATCCTCGAAATACTGGCTGAATCCGCTCAGTAGATCGGCCTTGGTGAACAGAAGATAGATCGGAACCTGCACTCCAAAATTGTCTTCGATTTCGTAAATTCGCTCACGAATCTGGCGGGTGTAGATGGAGAAACTTTCATTTTTGTACTGCATTAATTCCGGGAGACTGATGGTTACCAGAATGCCGTTAACGGGTGCCTTGGCGCGGTATTTCTTGAGCAATTTCAGAAAACCCAGCCATTCACCGCGATCCTCGCTTTGTGTGGCGTATCGCCCCGCTGTGTCTAGCAGTACACCTTCCGTCGAGAAAAACCAGTCGCAGTTGCGTGTACCGCCTATCCCCTGGATGCCATTTTTTTCGTTGATTGGAAAAGAAAGCCCCGATTGCAGGATGGCCGAGCTTTTGCCGGCTGCCGGGTGGCCAATAATCATGTACCAGGGTAATTCGTACAATGCTGCTTTGCCGCGGATCTTGCCGATGCGCGAGGTTTTCAGCGTGTCGATAGCTGAAAGTAATCGTTGACGCAGTAATGCGACCTCCGCGCGCCGATCTCCCGCTGCCATGACCGCATCATCGGCTTGTCGCAGCAATAGTTTTTCCAATAAACCACTGGCATGCCGGGATAGATATTCGTGCAGCAGAAGGCTCGCGACCCAAAGCATCATGACGCCAAAAATGCAGGTTAAGCGAGACTCGCGTGATTCAAGGCCCAGCAATTGACCCATGAACCAGATCAATAGGATCAGGATCAGAAACCCCAGCGTTGACGCAATCTTTGGATCGCGCAGCCATTTCGACATCTTTTCGATCTCCGTTGTGCCAGATTTAGTGGTGAGTGCTGTTGCGGGCGGTTCGAGTTTTAATTAGCGTGGCGAGAGAGCCGCTCATTTCCACATGACCATAATCCCGAAATGACCAGCGCCCTCCCCATGTCATGCCAAGCAGCTCTGCTTCCTGGCCGAGTGTGCGATAGGCTTCATTGGCCCATTCGTCCTGGTTCTGGATGATCAGTCTCCCATCGTGCAGCGGCGCAACGTCAACCGCCAATCCAAATTGATGTTTGCTTTGATTGCCGCTGACCCGGGTAATGTGATTACCGCGGCTTGCCAAAATGTCTTGTCGCTCTGCGCTGCGATACCCCTCCAGCAGCGCCAGCGGATAACCACGTTTTTCCATCCTGGAAAAAAGTTGCAACACCCGCTGGGCGAAGTCGAAATCCAACTTCCCCCAGTCGCGATTTGCACTGGGCAAGTCAGTGTTACCCGTCGAGGTGAATAGCATCGGTGGCAGCGATGGTGGTGGGGCCAGTTTTTCTTCTGCCAGCATCTGGCGGACGCGTTGCTGCCCAGCTAACTCATGAATTTCCAGTTGCGCTGCGTCATGTTGATTTGCATTGATTTGTGCGAAATAAATCCCCGTCGTCAGCAGGGCGGGAATGGACAGGGGTATCAACCACCAATTCCAGCTTTCCCGGATGTATTGGGTGTAGGCAGATGCCCAAACTTTTGTTAACGCCTTTTGTGGCGCAGCTTCATTTTCTTTGAGTACTTGCAGCTCAGCGCAATGCCGTGCCGAGCGAATGGCTTGCAAGCAAATCCAGCTCAGCAGCACGTTCAGTAACAGCACAATCACGACGAGGATGTCGTCTAATCCTGACAAAAACATATAAAAATTCATCCATTGTGATTGCGGCCTGCTCGCATGGAGATGGTGTCTACTAATGACCTGCTTGACTGTCGGCTGCCCCGGTGCTTGCGTTATCACTCGGTCAACACACGGCGTGAGTTGGCAAACGACCATCATTGTTTCTTGGTCTGACATTGTTAATTAAGTAAGTTTAAAATAAGATTGGTGTATTTTGCAACGTGTTATAAAGTAAAATTTGCCTTGACTGGCTAGTGTCTTTTGTTTAGATTTCTCATTGCTTACTTTATTCGTATAAATAAATTTAAGCGAATATGAGATTAGTAAGTTATTGGGGGTGTGTCGTGTGCAAGTTGTTGCGCAAAGTTGCTTTGCATGTGCTGCCTCTCCTGTTTTTGGTGGCATGCACAAGTTCTGGCCCTATCAATGTTCAAGTGAGTGCTATAGCAGACGCCCGCATGAATCAGGATGAAATCGGCAATTCGCTTTCTCTGGTGGTAAGGACTTATCAGCTCAAATCAGAGAAGTCATTTGCGGCGCTCACTTTTGATTTTCTGGCGTCTGGGCGACAGGAAAATGAACTTCTCGGTTCGGATCTGGTTGCGCTGCGCGAATTGGTCGTGGTGCCGGGAGGACGAGTGGATATTCAGGACAATCTGCACCAGGAAACCCGCTATGTCGGTGCTGTGGCATTTATGCGCCATCCGGATCCGCATTACTGGCGCGTGCTGGTAGATGCGCGACAGGTTCGAAAAGACGGACTAACCCTAAAACTGAGCGACTGCTATCTGCAAGTCATCAAACCAGATTTGTTATTGCTTCCGGGGCAGCCCCCACAACCCAGTGGGATCTGCCCTTCGATGCCCGGTGGGCAGGCTCGTCCGATGGCTCATCCCCGCCACGGCAGATAGTTTTTTCGTTGATGTCCCGATTATTCAGCAAGGAACAGTACGTGATTCAGGCACAAAGAGTGCTGTGGGGCGAAGGCATGTTTTTACGCCCTCAGCATTTTCAACAACAAGCATTGTTTTTTGAGCAATCGCTAGCACAAGGCTTGCCCATGCATACCTGGGGGGTACGCCGCGTGGCGATGGATAACCAGGCCCTTAAAAACGGCATTTTGCGAGTTGATGTGCTTTCGCTCGTTTTTCAGGATGGTTTTGCTGTGGATGCGCCCACATCCGAGCCACTGCCTCAGGCTCGCCATCTGAATGAGTTACCCCAGCTGGGCAATAAAACGCGGGTCTACGCCTGCCTGCCGTTGCTGAATGCTTTTGGCTGCAATACTCGGGAGTCTGGCCAGGAAGTTTCGCGACCGACCCGATTTGTGAGTGAACGCGCCGTAGTGACTGATCTGTATACATGCGCAATTGACTCGGATGTCACGGTGCTGCGCGCTCAGACGCGCTTGATGCTGGAGGAGGAAAACCGCGATGGCTATTACTGTGTTGCCATTGCCAGAATTGCCAAAGATGCCATGGGTAACTGGCTGTTGGATGAAGCGTTCATTCCACCCTTGCGCACACTGGCCGGCTCTCAAGCGGTTCATCTGCTGATACGGCGTTTGCTGGATATCCTGCTGGTAAAAAGCCAAAGTCTGGGTGCCATGCATCGCGAGCGCTCCGGAAAGGTCATGGAGTATGGCACCAGTGATGTGGCATCTTTCTGGCTGCAACATACGGTCAATCGCAATTTTCCATTGCTGAATCACTTTCTGCATCAGCCCGATGCTATATCTGAAGCCCTATATTTGAGCTTGGCGCAGATGGCTGCTGAGTTAATCACCTTTTCGTCGTCGCACAGTCTGGCCGATATCCCGCTTTATCGGCATGACGATTTAACGTTGGTATTGGTGCGGCTGGACGAACTGATCCGAGAGCTCTTGGGAACGGTGATCTCGGCACGTTATGTTGTGATTCCACTTTCCACGCCCAAACCCTCTTTTCATGTTGGCATGCTGGAAAGCGAGCGTCTGATTGAAAACGTCGACTACTACCTCTCGGTACAAAGCGAGATGCCGTTGGCGCAGATCATTGAAGAAATCCCGTTCAAGCTGAAGGTGGGGGCACCGGATGATGTAGAAAAAATACTCAACTCGGCATTGCCTGGGGTGCGCTTGATTCATGCAGCACAAACCCCTGTGGCAATTCCTGTGCGCGTTGGGAATCACTATTTTTCCTTTGATCCGCACGGACAGATTTTTGAACGCATGCAAAAGGCACGCAGTATCTGCATTTATGTGCCGCAGGCGCTGGCCGAATTGAAACTTGAATTAATCGCCGTGTTCCGTTGAGGCTCCCATGACAACCGCCACGCTTGCTGCACAACCCATGGCCACCCGGCTGATAGATACGCCTCGCCCCCCCAGTTTGCGTGATTTGCTGGAGGATGGGATTTATCTCCTGTTTATGCTGCGTGACGGCAATGCTCCGAAGAGTGCGATGCAGTTCAATCGATGCATTGATCAATATCTGGCCATGTTTGAACGTAATGCCCGCAATTTTGGCAAGTCTACTGATGCCATAGAGCAGGCGAAATACGCATTTTGTGCCCTGATGGATGAAATTGTGCTCGCCTCCAATTTTCCGCTGCGTGAAGAATGGGAACGCGCACCCTTGCAGCTGCGTTTGTTTGGCGAACATTTGGCCGGAGAAGGTTTTTTCGAACGATTGGAACAACTGCGCTTCGATCCTGCCAAGCATATTGAGGCGCTTGAAGTGTTTTACAGTTGTTTGCTCCTGGGCTTTCAAGGCAAATATCTGCTGGAAGGACATGACCGGCTGGCCTATCTGCAACACCGCCTGGGGCAGGAAATTCAGCAGGCAAGAGGTGGATATGCCGATTTTTGCCCCAACTGGAAATTGCCACAGCGCTTTCAGCAATATGTGAAGAACGAACTACCCCTGTGGCTGTTTTTTGCCCTGCTGGCGATCGTGCTGGTCGTGGTGTACCTGTCATATCACTGGATGCTGGGGAATAAGATCGATGCGTTGACTCAGCATGCAGCGCAAACCCTTCCCGGCATGCGCATCGCATCGGCGGTGGTGTACAAGCCATGATTCGATATCGCCAAGCCAATATCATGGTGCCATCGTTGCTGGATCGTTTGATGGATGACAGCCTGCATGATCCGGTTGAGGCTGACGTGCCACGGCTCGACCTGCGCATGTACAAGCAAAGTGTCGCCCGCGATCTGGAATGCCTGCTCAATACGCGTTTGGGTCATGGTGAGGCGCTTTTCGAAAACTGCGCACTGGCCCGTTGTTCCGTTATCAATTTCGGCATTCTGGATGTCAGCAGTATCTGTTTGCTTGATCCGGATGACCGTAATTTTCTCCGCGATAAGGTACGGGAGGCGATTGAACGCCACGAGTCCCGTCTTGGACGCGTTCGAGTGACATTGGAAGTGCCGCAGGAGTACGAGCGTCAATTGCATTTTCGTGTGGATGCTGTGCTGCGCGTGCATCCCGGCCGGCCAGCCGTATCGTTTGATGCGGCATTGCAGTTGTCATCCAATGCCTATCAGGTTCGTGATTCACATTGAAAATAAAAGTGAATCCAGCCACGGGCACTTCGAAGAAGGCACAGTCAGATCGGATGATCGCTGTTGGAAATACGGCACGGCAATTTGGTATTTGCATCGGCCATAGTGATGTTGCAGATGATCTTTACCGATCTGCGATTGATGGCTTGGTTGGCACAGAAAACCAATGAGGCGTTTATGTCATGAGCAAGGGAGAGAAATGCGCGGCGTGATCCTTTTGGGTGACCCAACCAGCCATGGCGGCACAGTGGTCAGTGCCAGTTCTCATGTCTCGGTACATGGCAAGCCAGTGGCACGATTGGGGGATCGGTGTACATGTCCGATAGCGGGACATCACAACTGTGTGATTGTTGAAGGTGATCCGGATGTGCTGATCGATGGCATTCCCGTCGCTTTCGCTGGGCACAAGACCAGTTGTGGTGCCGTACTGATTTCCTCAACAAGCACGACTGGTCGAGGGTGAGTTTTCTACTGGGTAACGATTGATGACACGGATGCTCAAAACCCTGATTTCCCAACTGACCCCGCTTTCAAGGCGCAGCCTGGAAGCCGCGGCGAATCTGGCGCTGACCCGCACGCACCACGAAGTGGATGTCGAACATGTGCTGCTGTGCCTGCTCGATCGCGACGACAGCGATTGCGTGGCGGTGCTGCATGCGTTTGGCGTGGATGCCGATGCTTTTGCTGATGAGCTCAATGCCGCTCTCGCCGGTTTCAAATCGGGCAATACGCGCACGCCGGTGCTGTCGCGCCAGTTGCCCAAGTGGCTGGAGCAGGCGTGGCTCTTGGCCAGCGCGCAGCTCAAGCAGAACCAGATCAGCAGCGGCGTGCTGCTGCTCGCCTTGATCGCCAATGAGGAACTGTTGGAGACGCTGGGCAAGGCCGGCGTTTTGCTGCGCGGCATTGAAGCCGCTGAATTGCAGAAGGCGCTGCCGGCTTTCCTGCGCCAGTCGCGCGAAGGCAATGCGCCGGCGAGCCCGATGCCGCAGGAAGCGGCCGAGGCCGCGCCGGTGGCGCGCGGCCCGAACCGCACGCCTTCGCTCGATGCCTACACGATCGACCTGACCGCGCAGGCGTGCTCGGGCAAGATCGATCCGGTGCTGGGCCGCGATGCCGAAATCCGCCAGATGATCGACATCCTACTACGTCGCCGCCAGAACAACCCGATCCTGACCGGCGAGCCGGGCGTGGGCAAAACCGCGGTGGTCGAAGGTCTGGCGCTGCGCATTGCCGAGGGCACGGTGCCGCAAGTGCTGAAGAATGTGGTGCTGCGCACGCTGGATCTGGGCCTGTTGCAGGCGGGCGCCAGCGTGAAGGGCGAGTTCGAAAACCGTCTGCGCGGCGTGATCGACGAAGTCAAAGCCAGCCTGACCCCGATCATTCTGTTTATCGACGAAGCGCACACCATGATCGGCGCGGGCGGGCAGGCCGGCCAGAACGATGCGGCCAATCTCTTGAAACCCGCGCTGGCGCGCGGCGAGTTGCGCACGATTGCGGCGACGACCTGGGCCGAATACAAAAAGTATTTTGAAAAAGACGCCGCGCTGGCGCGTCGCTTTCAGGTGATCAAGGTTGAAGAGCCCGATCTGGAATCGGCGATCCAGATGCTGCGCGCGGTCGCGCCGGCCATGGAAAAACATCACGGCGTGCGCATTCTGGATGAGGCTGTGGTCGATGCGGCCAAGCTTTCCAGCCGCTACATCATTGGTCGCCAACTGCCGGATAAGGGTATCAGCGTGCTCGATACCGCATGTGCGCGCGTAGCCTTGTCGCAAGCCGGCAAGCCCGGCCCGATTGAAGACATCGAAACCCTGCTCGCCAATATCGAGCGCGAATGTACAGCGCTGGCCAAGGATGGCGAAGCGTACCGCCACGATGCGCGCCTGAACGAACTCGCCACGCGTAAAACTGAATTGGAACAGGATCTTGCGACCCTGCATGTCGCCTATGAAGCGCAAAAAGCCAAGGTCGAAGAAATCACCGCGCTGCGCGGTGAAGTGCTGACCTTGCAAGACGCGGCTGATCACGAAGAGGGCGGCAAGAAGCGCAAGAAGGCGGACGATCCGCTTGTGCAGGTGCGCGAACGTCTGCACGCCGCGCAAGCCGAACTGCGCGCGATGCAAAAGACCCAGCCGCTGCTGTACGAATGCGTGGATGGCGGCACGGTGGCCGACATTATTTCGGGCTGGACCGGCATTCCGCTGGGCCGCATGGTGGCGGACGAACTCGAAACCGTGCGCAATCTGCAGGCTTTGTTGGAGGAGCGCGTGATCGGGCAATCGCATGCGCTGGCGGAAATTGCCGAGCGCATTCGCATTTCCAAGGCGAGCCTGGAAGACCCATCCAAGCCCAAGGGCGTGTTCCTCTTGGTCGGGCCGTCGGGCGTGGGAAAGACCGAAACCGCACTGGCGCTCGCCGATGCGCTCTATGGTGGCGATCGCAATCTTGTCACCATCAATATGTCTGAATACCAGGAGTCGCATAGCGTCTCGGGCCTGAAGGGCTCGCCCCCCGGCTATGTGGGTTATGGCGAAGGCGGCGTGCTGACCGAGGCCGTGCGTCGCCGCCCGTATAGCGTGGTGCTGCTCGACGAAGTCGAAAAAGCCCATCCGGATGTGATGGAGCTCTTTTTCCAGGTGTTCGACAAGGGCACGCTGGAAGATTCGGAAGGCCGCGTGGTCGACTTCAAGAACACGGTGATCATCCTGACTTCCAATGTCGGCACCGATATCGTGATGCGGGCGATGGAGCACGGCGTGCGTGCGAGCGAAGAGGAAGAACCGCGTGCGCCGACCGTGACCGAGTTTACCGAGCTGCTGCGGCCGTCCTTGCAGAAAGTGTTCAAGTCCGCTTTCCTCGGTCGCCTTTCGATCGTGCCTTACTTCCCGATTCAAGATGACGCCCTGCGCGCGATCATTGGTCTGAAACTGGGCAAGGTCGGCAAGCGCCTGCATAGCAATCACGGCATCAAGGTGGATTTCCCGGCAGAGCTGATCGAGCTGATCGCCGGGCGCTGTCTGGATGTGGACAGCGGCGCGCGCGATGCCGATGCGATCATCAACCGTACCGTGCTACCGCAACTCTCGGACGAAATCCTGGGCTTCATGGCCGAGGGCCGGCCGCTCAAGAAGCTCGGCATTCAGGTCAAGCGCGGTGAAATCCGTGTGAAGGCAGCTTGAGCATGCTCGAAGAGTTGTTACCTTATTACGAACGTGAGCTGGCCAATCTGCGCCAGCTTTCCGGGGAGTTTGCCCGGCGTTACCCCAAAATTGCCGGACGACTGATGCTGGAAGGGGATCAGTGTGAGGATCCCCATGTCGAGCGCTTGCTGGAAGGCTTTGCCTTTATGGCTTCGCGTATCCATCGCAAGCTCGATGATGAATACCCGGAAATAACCGAGAGCCTGTTGCAGGTGCTGTATCCGCATTACACCCAGCCTTTGCCTTCATGCACCATCCTGCAACTGGAAGCCGATGCCAGCAAGCCGGAAATTGCCGGGCGCTATCACATTGCGCGCAATCAGTCGGTATTGGCACCTGCGGTCCAGGGTATCCAGTGCAAGTTTCGGACTGCTTATGCCGTGGACCTGTGGCCGATTACGGTGATCGAGACGCGGATTGAACAGGTGTCCAGTTCCTCATATCTGCAGAGAACTGCACAGGATGCGGCTGCGGTGCTGACGCTCAAGCTGCACACGCTCGGTAACCTGCCGCTGGCCCAGCTTGGGCTAGATAGGTTGCGTTTCTTTCTGGATGGTGATCCGCAACTGATGCCCCTGTTGTATGAGTTGCTTTGTGTACACAGCTTGCGGGTACAGATTTTTAATGGCGATGGCGTTTTGCAGCATACCTTGCCGGCGGGTGCAATCAGTCCGGTCGGTTTTGCCTGCGACGAAGCGCTGTTTGATTATGATGCGCGGTCCTTTCCCGGATACCGGTTGCTGTCGGAATACTTTGCATTCGCAGAGAAATTCCTGTTTGTCGATCTGCAGGGCCTGGATCATTCTGATCTGATGCTGGACGGACAGGTGCTGGAGATCCGCATTCTGTTTGACCATTTCCGGGATGGTGAACGTTATCTTCGCTTGATCGATGAGTTGGGGCCGAATAATTTTCGCTTGGGCTGTACCCCGGCAATCAACTTGTTTCGCCAGGCAGGGGAGCCTATCCGGATTACCCATCAGTGTGATACCTATCCGGTCTGGCCGGATAGCCGCAAGCAGCATGCATTCGAGGTGGTGAATATCGATAGCGTGATCCGCGTGGAGCGGGCAGGCAGCAATGAGATCACGCAGCGCATACCCCCGTTTTATTCGGTCAGTCATGCCAGTAGCGGTGTGAGTCGTTTTTACTGGCATATCACGCGGGAGGCCTCCACGCGCGCGCAGGATCGGGGCCGTGATGTGATGCTCAGTCTGGTCGAGCAGGATTTCAGTCCGGCGCGGCCTGATGCCGAAGTGCTGAGCATGGAACTGACCTGCAGCAATCGTGATTTGCCCGAGCAGATACCGTTTGGCGGTGGCGAGGCCGGGAGCCATACCGATTTCAGCTTGCCTGGACATGCCATCGTCAAGCGGGCTCGGGCACTGCGCAAGCCCACGGCTTCGCTGCGCCCTCCCACCAAGCGTGGCTTGCAATGGCGATTGATCTCGCATCTTTCGCTGAATTATCTGTCGATCGTAGATAGTGGTCGCGAGGCCTTGCAGGAAATGCTTTCGCTTTACAACTACAGTGACAGCCATGCCAATGTACGTCAGATCCAGGGGATTGCTGCCATCAGTAGTCATCCGACGGTGGCATGCATCAAGAGCGGCGCATTTTCTGGATTTGTCCGCGGGACACAGATCGACCTCACCCTGGATGAGGAGTTTTTTGTCGGTAGCGGTATTTACCTGTTCGCCAGTGTGCTGGAACGATTCTTTGCGTTGTACTGCACTCCCAACAGTTTTGTCCGGCTGCATCTGCATAGTCGGCAGCGGTCAGAGGAGGTCGCGCGGTGGAAACCACGCTCGGGCGATGCACTCGTGATTTGAATGTCGCGTTGCGGGTGGAGCCTTCCCGCTACCGTTTTTTTCAAGCCGTGCGGCTGTGGGGGCTGACTTGCCGTCAGCCCGGAGAGAAAAGGCTGATTCCAGCATCCTTGCGTTTTCGCACCCCGGCTTCGTTGATGTTTCCGCCCAGTGAGGTGCTTGTTGTGCGCGAACGTGAAGCCAGCGAGGCCGGACAAGGTGTCTTGGCGGAGATGGAGGTCAGCTTTTTGGGGCTGACCGGGCCGTCTGGAACGTTGCCAAGCCATTACACCGAATTACTGATCGAACGGCGTGCATATTGGCGTGATGGCGCCATGCATGAATTCTTTGATTTGTTCTCGCATCGATCGATCAGTCTGTTCTATGCAGCCTGGCGCAAATACCGGCACTGGGTTGCCTATGAGTCCGCTGACAACGATGGGCTTGCACATAATATCAAGGCGCTGGCTGGCATCGGTATTCGGCAGCTTTCGGAGCAGATCGCCGTCGGGAGCGGGGGCGTATCGCCTCTCTTTTTTATGTATTTTGCTGGCCTGCTGGCGCAAAAACCGCTCTCGGCCTGCAGTCTGGCTACCTTGCTTTCCGGTTATTTTGAAGTGCCCATCAAGGTCGAACAGTTTGTGGGAGAGTGGGTTTCGCTCCCTGCCAATGCGCAAACACGTCTGGGCCAGCAAGCGGCAAGCCTGGGTGGCGATGCGATTTCGGGAGAACGCATCTGGGCACGGCAGAATAAATTGCGTCTGATTGTCGGACCTTTGCGTGCCAATCAATTCGTGGCATTTCTTCCGGGGGGCTGCGGATGCGAGGCTTTGGCGACCCTGATGCGTTTTGCTGTCGGGCATGGATTGGGGTGCGATGTCATGCTGATTTTGTGTCAATCCGATATTCATCGTTCTCGCATGGATGGCGAGGCTGATGTGCGCTTGGGGTTCAACGCATGGGTATCGAGTGTGCCGCTGGATCATGATGCGGATGATGTGCGGTATACCTTGCTGCATTGAGCTGGAATGGAAGGGAAAAATACGCGCATGTTGTTCAATCTCGGGACGTGGATGGCGACGACACTGGGCTGGGCCAGCCTGCTGTGGTTCGGCCTGAAGCTTGAGCTGGCAAGTTATTTCCCTCTGACGCTGATAGCTATCCATCTGGTACCGCCCTTGCTGATTACACTGGTGGTGGCCGCATGGCGCCATGTGCGCAAGCGGCGCGCGGCATCCAGGGAGGCGGAACACTTGGCGTTCGAACAGGAAAAGCATGTGGCTGCGCAGTTGGCCGCGCAGCAGGCGCATCTCGCGTACATGGCGCAGCGGCGCGAGGGCTGTGATTGCCGAGGCGTGGCCGTGACCGGTTTGCGCGTGCCGGATGATCAGGTTCTGCAGTGTTTGCCGCAGGGCGATGGACTGTACTGGAGTCTGCTGGAACTGGAGGATGAACCGAAAGCGCAGGACCCGCATGCTGCGCTTGTGCCACCTCTGCAAGAGGCATTGCAGGCCGTGTATCAGCGATGTCCTGCGGCAATCTGGCTACCGCTTTTTATCTGTCCGCCTGCTGCTGCCCAGATCGGTGCGTCCTGGCAGGATTGGGTGCGCGATGCCGCACAAAGTGTGGCACGTACAATAGTTGGGGATCAGTTGCCGGCAATGTCATTGCGCCTTCTGCCTGAAGCCGTGCATATCACCGAGCGTTATCTCGATTTGTTCGAGTCCGATCCAACGTTGCCTGGGGCAATCGTTCTGGGTTTCGATTCCCCGGCTATGTTTGGCGTTCCGGATACGCCATGCGATGTGTCAGATCCCACCGCACAAGAATCACGACTCTGGCTGGGGCGACCGGGTCAGGCCGTTGTTGCCCTGTTGTTGACTGCACCGTGGTTGGCGCATCAGGTGGATTCCTTGCGGGTGAAGACATCGCAGCCTGTGGTCGATAGCTATACCCCGTACTGGGATCGAGATACGGTAGTACATGATGAAGCATGGTTCGCACAAATTCCGGCACCTTGGCGCGATAGCTTGCTGGATGTGCCGATATTGGCCCGGCTGTATCGGGGTGGGTACAGCCAGTCAGAGCAAGTGCCCGTTCGGCCGCTGGCGCTGGCGGATTGTTGTCTGAATGTACTTGATTGCGCACTGATCAATGCCGGCTTGCGCGAAATGCCTTACGGCGCCCAGTGCTCGGAAGCTATCGCGAAGCCACTTGATGCCCACTGTCGCTGGCTGGTTCATCATGCCGGTAGCGTCGAGCGTGGCGGTGTGCGCCTGGCCGCCTTGGGCAATGCCCTGACTTCTTTCGGTATCGATCTGCATCCGATTGATGATGCCTGCAATAGTGTCGTGTTGTTTGGCCATGTCGGGCGTGTTTTGCCGTTTTTGCTGTCCGCACTCACCATTGCGCACGCGTCTCGTGCTGGCGGCGCGCTTTGTGTCGAGTTTCCCTCTTCCGCCGAAATCGCTGCCTGGCTGGCGCTGTCGCCTGCAAGAAAATTGAATTTGAATGGATAAATTGCCATGAATGCTGAATTGCGCGCGCAATTGTTACATCCGATCTCGCCAGCCAGTGCCGCCGGGGAGGATATTTCCTATTCCCGGTTTTTTGACGACATTCGCGAAGCGCGCCGTTGTGATGATCCACTCCTCAATCAGGGGGAGTGGGCGACAGGAATAAAAAATGCCGACTGGTCCAGGGTCCGGCAATTGTGCGAGCAGGCCCTGCAGTGCGAGAGCAAGGATCTGCAACTGGCAGCCTGGTATCTTGAGGCGCTGACACGCCAGGGTGGCTTTGCAGGGCTTGGCTTTGGTTTGCAGATATTGACAGGACTGGTTGAACAATATTGGGAAACACTCTATCCGGCATTCGATCCGCATGATCTGGATGCACGCGCCGGCAAGTTTGAATGGGTGAACCGGCAACTGGCCAGCGTTATCCGTGAAATCCCGCTTACCAGCGTGCAGCATGGTGCTTATACCTGGAATGACTGGCAAGCATCGCGCGAAGTTAAAAATCTGGGCTTGCGCGACCTGCAATTGCGTGAGGCGGCCATTGCCGGCGGCAAGCTTTCCGACGAGTGTTTTGATAAATCGGTGCGTGAGAGTGGGCAGCAGCATTATGCGCATTTGGCTACGGAAGTCGCTAATGCCTGTCAGTATTTGCACCAGCTGGAGGCGTGGCTGGATCGGCATATGGGCGCGCAGGCTCCCAGTCTGGTAGATCTGCGCCAGGCGCTGGCCGATTGTGATGCTGTTATCAGGCAAGTTCTGGCGCAGTTTGGAGGCGATTCGATTTCACCGCATATGATGTTGCCAGACATCCATCCACAGACTAATTCTGTGAATCCTGCGGTGACGAGTGTGCCACTCGCTGGTGTGTCGGTACATGCTGGTGCGATTGCCTCGCGTACCGATGCTTTGCAGGCTTTGCGCCAGGTAGCGCAGTACTTTCGCATCAACGAGCCTCATAGTCCGGTAGCACTGCTGGCTGAACGCGCAGCACGCTGGGGCGAGATGTCGCTGGAAGAATGGTTGGCCAGTGTCATCAAGGATGACGGGACATTGCATCAGCTTGATGAGCTGCTGGGTGTGCGGCGAGGCTGATGCCGACAGTCACGAGGCCCTGATTCGGGCCTCGTGTGACGGATGTTGGCGTGACGTTTATTTCGGCGCCGACGTTCTGATCAGGTGATCAAACGCGCTCAGGCTGGCTTTTGCACCTTCACCCATGGCAATGATGATCTGCTTGTACGGCACCGTGGTGGAATCACCGGCTGCAAATACCCCCGGCAACGAAGTTTGCCCTTTGGCGTCGATTTCGATTTCCCCGCGCGCAGAAAGCTTGATCGTTCCCTTCAGCCAGTCTGTGTTTGGCAACAGGCCGATCTGTACGAAGATACCTTCCAGTTCGATCCAGTGCGTATCGCCACTGTTACGATCCTTGTAGAACAGGCCGGTCACCTTCTGGCCATCGCCGCTGACCTCGGTGGTCTGTGCGCTCTTGATGACCGTGACGTTCGGCAGGCTGTAGAGCTTGGCCTGCAGCACGGCATCGGCACGCAGCACGCTGTCGAATTCAATCAGGGTGACATGGGCAACGATGCCGGCCAGATCAATGGCTGCTTCCACGCCCGAGTTGCCTCCGCCGATCACGGCCACGCGCTTGCCCTTGAACAGCGGACCATCGCAGTGCGGGCAGAAGCAAACACCCTTGGCCTTGTATTCCTTCTCTCCCGGCACATTCATTTCACGCCAGCGCGCCCCGGTAGCAAGGATAACGGTCTTGCTCTTCAGTTCGGCACCGTTGGCTAGTTTGATGCGATGTGGTTCACCCACCTCACCCGGCACCAGCGCCTCGGCGCGTTGCAGGTTCATGATGTCCACTTCGTAAGTCTTGACATGCTGTTCCAGCGCCATGGCCAGCTTGGGGCCTTCGGTTTCCTTGACTGAGATGAAGTTCTCGATGCCCAGGGTATCGAGCACCTGGCCGCCGAAGCGCTCTGCCACCACGCCGGTGCGGATACCTTTGCGTGCCGCGTAGATGGCTGCAGCCGAGCCGGCAGGGCCGCCACCGACAACCAGAACATCGAAGACTTCCTTGGCCGACAGCTTTTCGGCTTCACGCGCACTGGCACCGGTATCGACCTTGGCGAGGATTTCTTCCAGCGTCATGCGGCCCTGGCCAAAATGTTCGCCATTCACGAAGACGGTCGGTACGGCCATGATCTTGCGTGCCTCGACTTCCTGCTGGAACACCGCGCCATCGATCATGGTGCTGCTGATATTCGGATTCAGCACGGCCATCAGGTTGAGCGCCTGCACTACGTCCGGGCAATTGTGGCAGGAAAGCGAGATGAAGGTCTCGAAGCGCAGGCTTCCGGGCAAGGACTTGATCTGTTCGATCAGTTCGGCTTCCACTTTGGGTGGATAGCCGCTGACTTGCAGCAGGGCCAGTACCAGCGAAGTGAATTCATGCCCCATCGGAATACCGGCGAAATGCACGCGCGCAGCATCGCCGGGGCGGGCAATCGCGAAGGATGGCTTGAGGGTGGCATCGCCATTCTCGCGCATGCTGACCTTGTCGGAGAGGCTGGCAATGTCTTGCAGCAATTCACGTATTTCTGCGGCTTTGCTGCTGTTATCCAGTGTGGCAACCAGCTCGATCGGATTGACGAGCTTTTCGAGATACGCCTTCAACTGGGTCTTGATGTTGCTGTCGAGCATGGTATTCGTCCTTTGGCAA
The DNA here is from genome assembly GCF_055810895.1 of Formivibrio sp. oc-25. Taxonomy (NCBI): domain Bacteria; kingdom Pseudomonadati; phylum Pseudomonadota; class Betaproteobacteria; order Neisseriales; family Chitinibacteraceae; genus Formivibrio; species Formivibrio sp. oc-25. Next base: position 22,759 of record NZ_JBVVOL010000020.1, read on the forward strand.
AAGGGATTGCAATGAAAAAGCGCCAGACAGGTTAATGGCTGGCGCTTTTGCGCTGCAACCCGGTGGCAGGAAACCCGTGTTTCCGCCACCGTTGTTCAGTAGATTAGATCTTGCCGACCAGATCCAGCGACGGAGCCAGAGTGGCTTCACCCGGGGTCCACTTGGCCGGGCAAACTTCACCCGGATGGGAGGCTACATACTGGGCAGCCTGCACCTTGCGCAGCAATTCCTTGGCATCGCGGCCAATGCCCAGATCGTGGATTTCGGCAACCTTGATCTCGCCTTCCGGGTTGATCACGAAAGTGCCGCGCAGTGCCAGGCCTTCGGATTCGATCATCACATCGAAGTTGCGGGTGATCACGCCGGTCGGGTCACCGATCATCGGGTAATGGATCTTCTTGATGGTGTCCGAAGCATCATGCCATGCCTTGTGGGTGAAATGGGTGTCGGTGGAAACCGAGTAGCATTCCACGCCCAGCTTCTGGAATTCCGGATACAGATCGGCCAGATCACCCAGTTCGGTCGGGCAGACGAAGGTGAAATCGGCCGGGTAGAAGAACACCACGGACCATTTGCCTTTCAGGTCGGCATCGCTTACCTGGACAAATTTGCCATTGTGGTAGGCAGTGGCGTTGAAGGACTTGATGGTGGTATTGATCAAGGAACTCATGCTGGTTTTCTCCTGGTTGTGGTGACTATTGCTTGATTCGAAGAACGCGTGTTGTTCGTCGATGGATGTGACTGTAAAGCAATCTTTTTGATCAATCTAATTGATCTTTCCCAACTGTTTGATAGGTTTGCTCTATCTTTTGATCTGGGTCAGACAATCAAGGCAACCGTTTTGCCTCAACCATTTTCCCGATCAGCAAACTGGCTGGAATCCACTCGACCAAATCATCATAGTTTACAGAGGATGATTCATTTATTTGATTGACGAATGGCTGGCTGATAAAGACAGTATCTTCGTTGGCGTTTTCAAACTCTGCACCGGTGCTGCCGGCGGATCGTGTGCCGCCTTGTGGACCATAAGACCCCTGCAGATTCTTGCCGTGAGAGACAAAGACCGCAACGCTGGTAGGCACGCCAAGCGTGCCGGGCTGGCTCAGAATCGTGATGTCTCCGCTGGAACAAACCGCAAACGAAATGGCAAGGTCGGCGGCTGGCGCGCAGGATGAGCCCGCGCCAATCGTGGTGTGGTTGGTATCGGCAAAATAGTCGGTAATGCGGTAGCTGAAGCGACCACCCCAGACATCAAGCTCTTTCAGACCAAGCGTGGCCCAGGGAAGCACGCCCTCCACGCGTGTGCACTGACCTGCCGCCGTGCGGGATTCAACGCCTGCCCCGGGGCTGGCGCTGGCAAGGGTCGGATCTGCCGGGCAGGGCAGGTGCCCATGTCCGAGCGTGAAGCCAAACAGTGCTTCGCGGATATCTGCCAGTGCCTGCCGGGTTTCCCGAATGCGGTTGGCTTCAAGCTGGTTACGGTATGCCCCCAGCATGCCGCTGAGCACCAGGCCGACGATGATCAGCGCCAGACTGAGTTCTACCAGGGTAAATCCGGTTGCTTGTTTCATGGGTTCACACTCCCCCCGGTTGGCTTTGCTCTGACTGACAAATTGCTGCAGCGGTAGCTCAGCCATTGTTCCCATTGGTTGCGCGTGAGCCAGTTGGTATCGCTGCCTTCTTCGTCGTCGGCCGGCGGTGTGCCATCACAACTGCCCTCCTGTGCTGGAGGATATGGCGGAGTCGGGTATTGGCGACGCAGCATCTGCGGGTATTCCAGGAGTACCCGCTGCATGACTTTGGGCAGCAGCTCATCGACACTGATCGTGACCAGCTGGTCATTCAGAACCAGTGTCGTTCCATCGAATACCGGGCCGTTACGGAAACGGCTGGATGAGGTGAGGCCGGTATTGTCATATGGGCCATGTTTGTCGAGGTAATTGCGTACGTCCAGTTGTGCGGCCAGGGTGTCGCGCGATTGAGTGGGCAATATGCTGCCCGGGGCAAAAACCAATGCGACGGCAGCCGGATAGCTTGTGCCGAAGCCAGTATGGGCGCGCATAGGCATGGCAACAGGGGTGTCGGGGTTCAGCGCACTATTGTCGCTATCGTGAAACGGGGTGCTTACCGTGTACCACAGGGTCTCGCCACTGCCATCAAGCAGCCTGGGTAGGCCCAGTGTTTTCCAAGGCAGGCGACCGGTACGGCGTATTGCAGTTTCGCAGCTGGCATCGTCATTGCTGCCTGCCCAGCCGGCATCTTCACTGTCGGGCGCATGGAGATCAGGGCAAGGCAGTTCTCCCGGGCGGCCGTGGTTGTAAATGGTCGATTTGTGTGAAAGCGACCAGGCCATCAGGGCCTGTTTTGCCTCTGCCAGCGAGCGCGTTGTTCGTGCTGCGGACTGGGCCAGCTGGCGGCTGCGGGTTTGCCCCTGTACTGCCATCAACAGCAGAGCCAGCCCGGTGCTCAGCCCCAGCAACAGTAGCAGGATGACAGCGCCGCGTTGAGCCATGTTCAGCGGTCGGTTTGCCCGGACGTACCGGCTTGTACTGTCCAGCGATCACCCGGGCGAATGCCAAGCGGCAAATCATGGCGGGTTTGTGCTGTTCCGTTGACCCAGCGGATAGTGCTGCCCTTGCTGCTGCGCAGTTCACCATCGAAGCGGTAAGTTTGCTCAGGCATGGATGCAGGTCGATCCATGGCCGCGCGTTGTGCCGGAGAATAAAACAGTGTTTTCCATTCCGCCCGGATTTCAAGGCTGAACAGCAAGATGACAAGAGATAGCCACTTGCTCATGGCAACCGTTCTCCTGGGTCGATGGGCATGTCGAACATGATCCAGCCATAGTCGCAGTCGGCCTCAAGTCCATGATCGGTGCGCTTCAGTTGCCAACGTAGCGGCAAGGGCTTGTCAGGCAGGGATTGCACCCGCTGGTGCAGGACCGAAAAGGCCGGTTCATGGCGAGTGGGCAGCTGCAGGTTCAGGGGCGTAAGCAGCAAGGTGCGCCTGCCTGCTTGGCCTGCGCCCGGAAATGGGTGCTGCACCCCGATGCGATAGCGGATCTGCGGATGGTCTTGCTGGATAAGCATCAACCCATGCAGCCAGGCCATGCGATCTTCTTGCCGCTGCAACAGCCCATCCTTCTGCAGGATGTGCATAAGCCGCTGTTCGTCTTGCAACCGCGAATGCGTGGCTGTTTGTGTCTGCAGGGATGTCCGAAGCGTAGTCAATTGTTGCTGCAGATCGTGCTGTTGCACGGCCAGATAGTATGAACCGGCTGTTGCACCGCCCCAGCACAACGTAGCCAGCAGCAAGGCCAAAGCCGGCCAGCGCAGCAGATGCGCCAGGTCAATCCAGACCGGGCGGATGCTGGCGGCAGTCATGGCCGGCTATCCCGCATCGGGGCGATAACAATGCGGATGCCAAATGCTGCCGATGACGCGGCCAGTACATCGCTGCTGAGCTGGCTTTGCCCATCCAGGCTGATCAGGGGGTTGCGCAGGCGGACCTGGCTGCGCTCCAGTGTTTTCAGCCGCTGCAGCAGTTGTGCCAACTCTGCTAGGGCAAGGCGGTAATCCTGCAGATCGGCAGTGCCGTCCAGATCGATGATCTGCCAGCAACAGGCCGCCGGAGAGGGCAATGCAGATGGCATTGATGCCGCCGCTGATTCGTCTGGCAGTGTGGGGGTGTTGCTGGTTTGCCAGCGATATTGTTGCAGTTTCAATGTGGCCAGCTCATCCAGATACTGGCTCACCTGCTGTGCGGTCTGCTCCGGATCCGGCCATGCCTGCAGATATTGCCGATAAAGCTGTAGCCTTTCCTGCAGGGCTTGGGGTGCCTGGCTTTCCTGTCGCGGTTGGCTGGCTTGCCTGGCAAGCAGTGTCTCCAGGGTGTGTTGGTCTGATTCCAGCGCGTTGTGCTGATCGCGCAGTTGGGCAACAGTTGGAAAGGTGAGTGCCAGAATGATCAGGGCAATGAACAGCGTGCTTGCTTGCAGGACATGCCGCTTTTGATAAAGGCGATGGCGACCAAGCGTGGCAGCTGGTGCATAGTGGTTGTGCAGCTTGCCATGGCCTGCTGCAAGCATCAGCAGTGCCTGCCAGGAGGCCTGTTGCGGGAGGTGCAGCCGCTTCGTCAGCGCTTGCGTCGAGATAACCTGGCAGCGGGCAAATCCCTGCAATAGGCTTAGCTGTTGAACAATGGCAGCCACGTGTTCATCACCGGATTCTGCCAGCAGGGTGATGGCAGGCTGCGCGGTGCTGGCGGATCGCTGCAACGTTGCCAGATATTGGCTGAGCTGACGGGTTTCCTCGGCAATGCCGGTAGCCCGCTCCTGCCCATGCCGATCCGGCAAAACGCAACGGCGAACGTAGGCTACGCCATCATTTTCCAGCAATGCCTGGTACAGGGTATTGCCAGCATCGATCGCCAGCAACAGATTGGGCGAAGTGGGCGGGCTGGTTGTGAACAGCAGTTCTGCCAGTGCCAGTGCTACGGAATGGATGCCAGCCAGCACACCACCACACTGTTGCAATAAACCGGTGATCCGGTCGACCCAGCTGCAGTCAGTCAATGTGCTCAGCAGTGCCGACTGCTGCCCGTTCTTGGTCGGGCAGATTCGTGCATGCCGATAGCGGGTGGATGGGAAAAGTTGCTGCAGCCGGCGATCGAGCAGGATCTGTCGGTCTTTGCCTCGCACTGGCGGCAGTGATTCCAGCCGGAATTCTTCCGGTAGATCGAGTAACAGATGGAAGGTGAAATTGCCTTGCTGGCCGGCCCAATTTTGCAACGCAGGCAGGGTGCCAGCATCAAGCGGGCAATGAAAGATCAGATCAACATGCGTGCCGTTGATTCCGATTATGCGCAGATCGGTTGTCCCAAGCCACAGGCACCATTGATGGCTTTTCATCGAATCGCCCCGATGGTGTCAAAAATGGGCCCCAGCACGGCGGACATGATGCCGGCGAGCATCAGCCCCAATACGACGATCAGCACAGGCTCGATCAGCACCTGGATTGAGGCAATCGATTCGCGCACATCCCGGCCATAGAAATAGGCGACGTTATGCAGGGCGGTATCTAGCGCGCCTGTCGTTTCGCCGATATGCAGCATGCGCAGTGTCAGTGCAGGAAAGAGCCCTGCCTGCCGGAAGCCTGCCGACAGCGGTGTGCCTGCGGCAATGCGTCCAGACAGTTGCTGCAGGGTGTCGCTGATCCGGCTGTTGCCAGAAAGTCCGGCAGATATGTGCAGGCAATCGAGAATCGGAATGCCTGCGGCATAGAGCATGGCGAAGATCCGGGCAAAACGGGCCAGAATGATTTTGTGCAGAATCTGGCCGATCAATGGCAGATGCAGGATAGCTCCGTCGATCCGGCGACGCAGTCCCGGATGCCGTCGCCAGCATTGATGCAGGGTGATGCCAGCCAGGATCAGGCCCGGCAAGATCAGCCAGCCATGGTGCCGAAGCCATGTCGATACGCTGACCAGGAGTCGGGTTCCCCACGGCAGTTGCTGCCCCATTTCCTGCACAAAAACCACCAGTTGCGGCAGCACAACCAGCAGCAGAAAAATCAGGACCCCGCCGACCAGTACGCCGACAAAAGCGGGGTAGAGCAAAATCTTGCGCATCTGTGCGGCCAGCTCATCCTGCCATTTCAATGCATCGACCAGTTCTCGCAGGATTTGCGGCAATGTTCCGCTGCATTCGCCGGCCCGAACCAGCTGCACGAAAACGCAATCGAATATCCCGGGATAGGCAGCGAGCGCTTGCGACATGGTTTTGCCGCCTTCCACGTCGGCCAGGATGCCGGCCACGATTGCACGCAACTGCGGTTGGCTGGCGTGATCACGCAAATCCTGCAATCCATCGATCAACGGAATGCCTGCCTGTATCAACTGCTCCAGATGAAAACAAAAGTCGATCAGATCGCGCCGCTGCAAGGTGTTCCGAACGATATGGCGCTGCAGCAGGCATCTGCGTGCGCGGATCAGCAGCAACTGCTGTTGGCACAGTCGCCATTCCAGCTCGGCAAGACTGGCTGCTTCCAGCGTGCCTCGTTGAATATGACCGCTGCTGTCGGCAGCGCGGTAACGAAACAGCATCAGCAGGCTCCCGCGGTGAGGTCAATTACGCGAGCCGCCTCTTCCAGTGAAGTATCGCCTTGCAGAATGCGATGACGCGCATCGTCGATCAGACTGCGAAATCCCTGGTTTTTAGCTGCCTGCAGCAGATGGGCGGCGGAGGCGCGATTCGCCAGCAAGGCATCGAGCTCCGGATTTAGCGGCAGTGATTCCATGATGGCAAAACGGCCGCGATAGCCGCTGTGATTGCAGTGCTGGCAGCCCCGTGCCCCATACAGTTGTGGGCTGGCCTGGAGCGGCAGTCCGAGTACTTGGCGTGCATGGGCATCGACAGGGATGGCTTCGCGACAATGTTGGCAGAGTTTGCGCACCAGACGCTGGGCAATGATGCCAGTCAGGTTGCCGGCGAGCATTTCGGGAGCGATGCCAAGGTTTTGCAGGCGAGCGATGGCACCGATGGCGGACTGCGTGTGCAGCGTGGCATGGACCTGATGGCCGGTCATGGCTGCACGCAGGGCCATCTCGGCGGTTTCATGATCGCGGATTTCGCCGATCAGGATGACATCCGGATCTTGCCGCAGCATGGAACGGATGCCTGAGCCGAAATCCATTTTTACCGTGTCATTGATCGAGGTCTGGCGTATCCAGGGCAGGGGATATTCGACCGGATCTTCCAGCGTCATGATGTTGATGCCGGGGGAGTTGATATGACCAAGAATCGAATACAGGGTGGTGGTTTTCCCGGCGCCGGTCGGGCCGGTGACAAGCAGAATGCCATAGGGCCTGGCCAGCATGCGCTGCAGACGCTGCAACTGTTCCGGTTGCAAGCCGAGCCCGCTCAGGGGAACCAGGCCCTTGTAGCGATCCAGAATGCGCAGCACAAAATTCTCGCCCCAGAGTGTCGGCTGGATCGAGGCGCGGAAGTCAAGCTGACGTCCGGCCAGTGTGAGGTCGATGTGCCCGTCCTGTGGACTGCGATTTTCCGCGATATTCATGCCAGCCATGACCTTGAGCCGAACAATCATGGCTGGCCAGCAGTTCTTGTGCAGGGAGCGGATCGGTTGCAGTACCCCGTCGATCCGGTAACGGATGCGCACGAAGCCCTGCTCTGGCTCGAAATGGATGTCGGAGGCCTGGCGTGCGATGGCATCGGCCAGCAGTGCATCAATCAGCCGAATCACCGGCTGGGCAGGTTCACCACCCGGGTTTGATCCGACCGCCTGCGCGGTTTCGATTTCCTGCAGGATGCCGTCGATGGACAGTTCAACCCCATAATGCCGGTCGATGGCTTGGGAAATATCTGCTTCGCTGGCGACGCGCAAATCCAGTGTCAGTCTGTGTCCGAGATGCTGGCGGATGTGATCCAGCATCATCAGGTTGTTGGGGTCTGCCACGGCCAGCGTGAGTTTTTGCAAGGCCGGATCATGCGCCAGCGGAAATGCCAGCCATTGGCTCACCAGTTTTTTGGGGATCAGGGCCAGCGCCGATGCTGGCGCCTGTACTTGGGCAAGATCGATACTTTGCCTGCCCAGCAGCGTGGCAAGGCCATCGCGCAAGATGGTCTCGGAAACAAAGCCGAACGCAACCAGAATCCGGCCCAGCATCCGGTAGTTGCGTTTTTGTTCGAGCAGGGCGATGTGCAGCTGATCTGCCGTGATCATGCCCTGTTCGATCAGCCATTCGCCCAAGCGTTGCCGGGGCATGCTTGCCAGTATTGCTGGCGCCATGCTGCTCATGGCTGCGGGCCCTGGGAGGCCGCTGGCGGATTGCCGCTATGCCAGGCCGAGAGTGCATGATCGGCAGACTTGGCGAAAAAATCCTGCTTGGGCAGCATGCCATGTTGCGCAGCAAACGATGTTCCGGCCATGACCGCTACCGGCTTGATGAAAACGACCAGTTCAATTTTTTGAACCGTGTCTTCGCGATAACTGAACAGATCGCCGATGAAAGGCAGGCGCGACAAGCCGGGAAGGCCATTGCGCTGGTTGATCTGCTTGTCCTGGATCAGCCCGCCGAGCATTGCGATCTGTCCACTGGGGATAGCCAGTGTCGAATCAAACTCGCGTACCTGCAGATTGGGTACCAGGCTTTTGACACCCAGATCGCTGGTAGCTGAAACAATGGCAACGGCCGGATCTTCCGCATAACTGCTGATATTGGTAATGGTGGGCCGGACATTGAGCATGATCTGGTTGGTGCTGCTGATTTGCGGCGTGACCTGCATGACCAAGCCCACCGGCACCGTATGCAGTTCGCTGGTGTAGGTGCGGCTGACAATATTGCCGGCTTCATTTTTGTCTTCCTCAATCGAAAGACGGAAATAAACCTGCTCATCGACGACCTTCATCACGGCGGTCTGATTGTTCAGTGCCATGATGCGCGGGCTGGAAAGCACCCGCGTACGACCGAATTGCTCCAGCAATTTGAGCGTGGCACGAAACAGACCGTTGTCGTAGCCGATCATGCCGAGTGGGGAATTACTTCCCAACGCTGCGCCAGTCAGGGTTTGTGTCAGCGACCAGTTACTACCTTGGGCAATACGGCTCCAGTCAATACCGGCCTGGTATTGGTCCGAAAGAGAGACCTCGACCACCGTGGCTTCCAGCATGATTTGGCGCAACGATGCCAAGCCCACCCGCTCCAGGAATTCCGCCACCTTCGCGTGTTGCCTTTGCGATGCATGCACCATGATCACCCCCGATTCCGGATGCATGATCAGATTGCTGGCAGACTGCTTGCCGGTTGGTGCTGCACTCGTGGCGGTGGCCGAATCGGGCATGGCAGTTTCTGCCGGATTTTGTTGCGCCGGCTCTGTGGCCGGAGTGACTTCCTTGTCGATTGCCGATTGCGCATCGGTTTCAATGCGTTCAGTCAGCAGCTCATGCAGATTCCGCTCAAGCCTTTTCCAGAAGGTGTGCTCACTGCTGGCGCGAATCTCGGTACTGGAGCTGTTGCTGCTGGCTAGCCCACTCTGTTTGCCTGTCGGCGATATGGAATTGGCAATGCCGGTATGGATTCTGGTTGTGCGTGCCAGTGTCAGATAATCGACCTGATAGGCTTTCAGGTAGGGCGTATCCGGTTCGACATGCAGGGTGGCATCCTGGATTTGCCAGCGCAGGTCGACTTGTCTGGCGATGCGCGCCAGGATTTTTTCCAGAGGCTGGTTGATTGCTGTCAGCGTGACCTTGCCCTGCAGGGCAGGATGAATATCGGCATTGATATTGGCATCGCGTGCCAGCGCGAACAGCAGCTCATGCACTGGCAGTTTGTTGACCGAAATGCTGTAGGTGGCCGTCGCGATGCTGGCGGGAGATGTTGCCCGTGTGGCTACCGCGTCGAGCTGCTTGCTGTCGGCCGCAACGGGTGCGGATGATGCCGGCGGGGCGAACAGATGTTGATCCTGCCTGGCCAGATGACTGGCGGTGCTGCTGCAACCAGCCAGCAAAGCCAGGAAAACACAGCTAGTCAGACCAAGACGGAATGAAAGGACCATCAGTAAATCCTTGCAAATTGTGCGGAATCAATTTATCACAATTTGCAAGAATATTACTTGTTTGTAAGTTAATTTTAATTTTCGTGTTGGTTATTGCCGTTGCATGGCTGCTGCGAAGAAACCATCCGTGCCGTGCTTGTGTGGCTGCAATTTCAGCAGTGGGCCCTCAAGTGTGCTGGCAAGCGCTTCCGGTAACAGTTCGCGCGCATCGCACAGGCTGAAATCAGGGTTGGCGGCAAGAAAGCTTTCCACGATGGCTTCATTCTCGGCCTGCAGCAGGCTGCAGGTGGCATATACCAGCTTGCCGCCACTTTTCACCAGCCGGGCGGCGGACGCGAGGATGCTTGCTTGCTTGGTGTTGAGCTCGGCCACGCTGTCGGCACTCTGGCGGTATTTCAGGTCGGGATTGCGGCGCAAGGTTCCCAGCCCCGAGCAGGGGGCGTCGACCAGAACCACATCCATCTTGCCAGCCAGGCGCTTGATTTTCTGGTCATGCTCGGACGTGATGAGTTGCGGCTGTACATTGGATAGACCGGAACGGGCCAGTCGCGGTTTAAGGTTGGCCAGGCGTTTTTCGGATACATCAAAGGCATACAAGCGACCGGAGGATTGCATCATGGCACCCAACAGCAGTGTTTTGCCGCCTGCACCAGCGCAGAAATCTGCCACCATCTGGCCACGACGTGGAGCTGCCAGCAAGCCCAGCAACTGGCTGCCTTCGTCTTGCACTTCAATCAGGCCTTCATCAAAAACCTTGGTTTTGTTGATCGGCGGTTTGCCTTGTACGCGCAAGCCCCAAGGCGAGTAGGGTGTCGGGGCGGCGTCGATGCCGGCCGCTGACAGGCGATCGATAATGATGTCGCGATCTTTGGCCTTGAGCGTGTTCATGCGCAGGTCAAGCGGGGCCGATTCGAGCAAGGCTCGGCCCAGCGCCAACAGCTCGTCATCTTGCATTCCACTGGCTTGCAGCGCGTCGGCAACCCATTGCGGCAGGGCGGCACGCACTGCCAGTGGGGCATCCTTGAGGGATCTGGCCTTGAGTTGACTGGCATATTGCCGGTCATCTTCATTGAAGACCGCTGGCAATTCGCGCAGGTTGCGGCGTTCAATGCCAATGAACCAGGCCAGCAGGATCTGGCGCGGGCTGGGCAGGGTGCCGATCAGCCATTCGATTTGCGGCAGGTGGCGCAGAATGCTGAAGACGGTTTCTGCAACGATGCGGCGATCATTGCTGCCGAGTTTGCGGTTATCGCGAAAATGGCGCGAAATCACGGCATCTGCCGGACTGGTAAAGCCCAAGACCGAGGCAAGTACTTCGATGATGGCGGAAAGCTGGATCTGATTCATGGTGTTCCTGTTGGATATATAAGGCTGTTCGTGCAAGGGCGATTATCTGTTGCTGCTGTGATCGCGTGTTCTCTTCGTTTGCGTGCTACCCGGCCTGACCCATTCGAGTACCTTTTTGCCCTCGATGGTGATGTCATTGGCCCAGATGTCGAGTTCCAGTTCCTTCATGGTGAAGGTGATGCGTACCGGGATATTGTGCCACTCCGGAGCGAGCCAGAAATCGGCGCGCCGGTCATCCCATTCGCCGCGCAGCAGCAGGGCGGTGACTTCCTTTTGTCCCAACCGCAACTGGGCTTCGCCCATCACGCGCAACACGGCATTTTCGTATTTGCGCCGGCCCGAAAAGATGGCAAAGCGATGCTCGGACTGGTTGCCGCCGATCAGGCCGATATGGAAGGCGGTCGAAAAGATATCCTGGTCGCCGTTGGCCAACGGTTCAATCTTGCGTTTGCCCGGTTCACCGACTTCCGCTGTCATGGCGGTCCAATCAAAGTCGATCTGGTAGCGCGGTTCATCTTTACCATCGCGATACTCCTGAAATCTATCCGGCCTGACGCCATGCCGATCCACTTTCCCGTGACTCAGGAAGGTGCGTGATTTGCCCAGGAATCCGCCCTCCAGGCGCAAATCATACTGCCCATTGTGGATTTTCCAGGTCATGCGGGCAGGAATGATGCCGTAGACATAGGTGATATCCAGCTCGCTGGGGTAGCGCAACGGTGCGGTATCGGGCTGCGAGACAGGTTGTTCCCGAGGGGCGCTGGCGACTGCCACGACTGCCGGTGTCGCGCTGGCGGGCGGGGCTGCAGGCTCGCTGGCGGCAACCGGATCAGGTGCACTTGTTTCGATCCTGGCAGCAATGGTTGACGCTTCGTCAACGACGCTGGCTACGGGCGGAAGCGGGCGAGTTCTGGGTGCGGATTTCGGGGTCGCTCTGACTGGTTTGCTTGATGGTTGCTTGGCCGCAGGAGGGCGCAGCCGTACTTCCAGCGTATCCGGTGGGGTAATGCCCGCCAGTTCAGTTTGTGCGGCCTCATCCAGCGACATGGCTTTCAGCTGTTGGCTCGGCTGCTTCAGCTCGGTTTGCTCGAATTCCGGCTGGGTAACCCAGTAATAGATTTCTTCGCTGAAAATTCCGCCAAGATGCACGAGCAGCGAGACAATCAATGCGCCCCACAGCGTGCGACGAAGCCAAAGCCGCAACTGCATTGATCAGGCCGAGGGACAGCGCAGGGCATCGCCTTGCCTGCTGGCAGCAGACAGGCGAACCTGGCCATCAACCACTTGCAGCCGGCCTTCAATGAACCAGCGCACGGCTTGCGGATAGATGCAATGTTCCTGTTGCAGGATACGTTCTGCCAGCGTGTCGGGCGTATCGTCATCCAGCACGGGTACGGCGGCTTGGGCAATGATCGGCCCATGGTCGAGTTCCGGTGTCACGAAGTGCACGGTACAGCCGGTGATCTTCACGCCGGTTTCAATGGCGCGGGCATGGGTATGCAGGCCGGTAAATGCGGGCAGCAATGACGGATGGATATTCATCATGCGGCCGGCATAGTGCTCGACAAAGGGCGTGGTGAGAATCCGCATATAGCCGGCCAGCACAACCAGATCAGGCTGGAATTCGTCGATGGCAGCGGCCAGGGCTTGATCAAAGGCTTCCCTGCCGGCGAACTGCTTGTGATCAAGCGCAACCGTGGGGATACCCTGCGTTTGTGCCCAAGCCAGGCCGGCAGCATCCGGACGGTTGGAAATCACCGCAGCAATGCGTGCGCCGGGTATGCCAGCTTGCACGATGGCCTGCATGTTGCTGCCCCGACCGGAAATCAGGATGACGATGTTTTTCATGGGAACCAGTGAATGAGTGAAGCTGTGAACGCGTGAACAGGTTGAGACATCCTTACCCGTTCACGCGTTCACCCGATCACTGAACTTGTGTCTGATGCTCATCGCCCACGCGTGCGCGAATGGCGCCGATGGTGTAAACCGTTTCGCCTTCGGCCTGCAGCAGCGCGGTGGCCTGTGCGGCATGCTCGGCCGCAACAATCACGACCATGCCGATGCCGCAGTTGAAGGTGCGGTACATCTCGCTTTGCGCCACGCCACCTTTTTCCTGCAGCCACTGGAACAGCTTGGGCATGGTCCAGCTCTTGGCATCGATCTGGGCGACTGTATTTTCCGGCAGCACGCGCGGTACGTTCTCGCTGATGCCGCCACCGGTGATGTGTGCCATGCCCTTGACCGGCAGGGTTTGCATGAGTTTGAGCAGCGGTTTCACGTAGATACGGGTCGGTGCCATCACGACATCGGCCAGCGATTTGCCATTGTCGAATTCTGCCGTGTAGTCGGCCTCGGCCAAGTGCAGGATCTTGCGTACAAGCGAATAGCCGTTGGAATGGGCACCGTTTGAGGCAAGGCCCAGCACCACATCACCCGGCTGGATGGTCTTGCCGGTAATGATCTGCGATTTTTCCACCACGCCCACGGCAAAGCCGGCCAGATCGTATTCGCCGATCGGGTACATTCCCGGCATCTCGGCCGTTTCGCCGCCGATCAGTGCGCAGCCGGCCTGTTCGCAACCGGTGGCAATGCCCTTGATCACTTCGGTTGCTGCCGGTACATCGAGCTTGCCGCAGGCAAAATAATCGAGGAAAAACAACGGTTCGGCACCCTGGACCAGGATGTCGTTCACGCTCATGGCCACCAGATCGATACCGACGGTATCGTGGCGTTTGAGTTCGAATGCCAGCTTGAGCTTGGTACCCACGCCATCGGTGCCGGATACCAGCACGGGCTCTTTGTATTTCTTGGAGATTTCCACCATGGCGCCAAACCCGCCCAAGCCGCCAAGGACTTCCGGACGCATGGTCCGTTTGGCAAAGGGTTTGATGTTCTCGACCAGTTGATCGCCCGCGTCGATATCAACGCCGGCATCGCGGTAGGAAAGGCTGGGAGCAGTCATGGGTTCCTCGTGCAGGTTTGCCGGATGCGCTAGAATCGGCACATCCTTGAAAAAACGCGATTTTACCGTATCCCGCCATGAAAAGCCCACTTGCCCGACGCTCGTCCCCCGCCATGTGGTGGGTTCTGGGGGCGGCCCTCGTCCTGCTGGGCTGGCTTGGATACAGTTTGCTGCCCATCCTGACGCCGTTTGTGGCGGCGATCCTGCTGACCTATATCTGCCACCCGGCACAGGCATGGCTGCTGCGGCGCGGCTTGAATGCGAATGTGGCGGCTATTCTGGTAATGCTTGGTCTGATGCTGCTGGGTGTTGCATTTCTCCTGGTACTGTTGCCTTTGCTGTTCCAGCAGTTGCGAGCGCTCTATGACGGCTTGGTCGTGCTGTTTACGCTGGCGCAGTCAAGCTGGCTGCCACGTCTGCAATCGCTGCTTGGTGTGGATTTTGTCTTTGATATCGCGCACCTCAAGGATTTGCTGGCACAAAACAGCGACAGCCTCAAGGCAGCCATGCCAGCAGTGCTCAAAAGCCTGAGCGCGCAGGGCGGGGCCGTGATGCAATGGCTGGCCAATTTTGTACTGACCCCCGTCGTATTTTTCTACCTGTTGCGTGATGCCGTGGATATTACGCCGCGCGTGTTGCAGCTGGTTCCGCCGCGTTATCTGGCCCGGATCAGGCATTTATTGGCAGAGGTGGATGATGTGCTGGGTCAGTTCCTGCGCGGGCAACTGACCGTCATGCTGGTGATGGCCGTGATCTATTCCGCCGGTTTGTGGCTGGTGGGCCTGCAGGCCGCCTTGCCAGTCGGGCTGATTTCCGGATTGCTGACCTTCATTCCCTATGTCGGAGCCACCCTCGGTTTGTTGCTAGGGGTGATCAGCGCTTTTACCCAGTTTGATTCACTGATCAGCGTGTGGCCGACCTTGCTGGTGTTTCTGATTGGCCAGATGCTGGAATCCAACCTGATTACCCCCAAGCTGGTGGGTGAGCGCATCGGCCTGCATCCGGTTGCGGTGATCTTTGCGCTGATGGCGTTCGGCCAGCTGTTTGGATTCATCGGCGTGTTGCTGGCATTGCCCATGGCGGCAGTGCTGTTGGTGGGATTCCGCCATGCTGTGTGCCAGTATCAGTACAGCCGTTACTACCGTGCCGGCAAGACCGGCGTGAAGGGAAGTGACGCGTCTTGAAGCAACTCATTCTCGATCTGGCCTTGCCCGATCCCGAACCCTTCACCGATTTCTCACCTGGCGAAAATGCGGAACTGCTGTTTCAGCTCAATGAGTGGGCCAACCGTGCTGCGCATGTGCGCTTCCTTTATTTGTGGGGTGAGCCTGGCAGTGGCAAAAGTCATTTGCTGGCCGCTGCGGCGCGGCGTGGCGCGGGTCTGCTGATCAATGCCGAGGCCCGGCAGTTGCCGGATGAGATGGCGCCGGATGCCTTGCTGGCAGTCGATAATGTCGAAGCACTTGATCGCGATGGGCAGGAAAAGTTGTTTGCGCATTTTAATACCCTGCGCGCCGGTAGCGGTGGGTTGCTGGCCAGCGGTACCCTGCCGCCGATGTTATTGCCGATTTTGCCGGATCTGGCGACACGCCTGGGCTGGGGGCTGGTGTATCAGCTCAAGTCCTTGTCTGATACAGACAAAATCCAGGCCATGCAGACGCGTGCGCGCCAATTGGGGTTCGAGCTCTCGGGTGAGCTGGCCGATTATCTGTTGCGCCACGCGCCGCGTGATCTGGCCTCCCTGTATGCCTTGCTGGCGCAGGCTAATGAACTGGCGCTTTCCCGACGCAAGGGCGTGACCCTGAGTGTGTTGCGCGAGATTTTGCATGCCCGCGAGGCCTGAGTTTCCAAAATCCGTTTGCAGGTCGAAGCGCTGCGCAAAAGGCCGGAGTGTGTAGGTGCTGATTTTGCGCGGAACATGAGTCCTGATCACGGCCTCGCGTCGAGATCGTGATCGGTTCTCAGGGAAGGATGCGCATGCCCAGGCTGGCCAGGCCCGATCTTCCCCAGCAATCTACGTTGCCGTCATAATCATTGGTGGCTTCACTGCCGGTATTGACGCTGCTGCGGACAAAGCCGGTCTCCGGTGCGCCGTCATCCATGATCCGGTCAAGTTGGCAGACAAAACGCACATCGACCACGCTGTTGCCGATGCCGCCGGCTGTCAGGTAGTTGATGCCGGCATCAAAGTGGGTGGCGCCTGTGGCGTTGGAGATGCTCCAGTTGCCGTTGAATGCGTTCTGCAGATCTGCCTGTGCCAGGAGGCCTGAATTTTGCAAGACCGAGATCGCAGCAGCGGTTTCGGTGGCGGAATCCAGCAAGCCGTTGCGCAAACCGCTTGCACCGGTCACTGATGTGCCGGGAGCTGCAGTCCAGCCATCGCCGGGGTGGCTGCCGTATTTTTCCTGATAGACATTGAATGCAGCGGCAATCTTGTTGTATTGCGCTTGCGCATTTCTGACCTTCGCGCTGTCGATCAGGTCACGCCCCTTGAATGCCATGCCCATGATCAGCCCGATTACCACCAGCACGATGGCCAGCTCCACCAGTGTAAAACCGAGTTGTCTCTTCATCATTTGCTTCCTTTTTGATCTGTTCACAAGATTGATAGTAAACCTACTTCAAAATTACAAATAAATTTCATTTATTGTTATTTGTGGCGGGAGTACTACGTTCAGGCAACAGGGCCGGGAAGATATTGATCTGTAGAAAAACGCTGAATGGCACGCTGGCACGCTATAATTGCCCGTTTGCAAACAAGCCCCTTAGCGATTCCATCATGCAGGAACACTACACCCCCTCCGCCATCGAATCCGTTGCCCAGCAAAAGTGGGAAAAGAACCAGGTTTTCAAGGCCATCGAAGATGCCAGCAAGCCCAAGTATTACTGCCTGTGCATGTTCCCGTACCCATCCGGCAAGCTGCACATGGGGCATGTGCGCAACTACACGATTGGCGATGTCCTGAGCCGCTACCACAAGATGCAGGGCTACAACGTGCTGCAGCCGATGGGCTGGGATGCTTTCGGCCTGCCGGCTGAAAACGCCGCGATTGCCAACAAGGTGCCGCCGGCCAAGTGGACCTGGGACAACATCGATTACATGCGCATGCAGCTGAAATCGCTGGGTTTTGCCATCGATTGGGATCGTGAGATTGCCACCTGCAGCCCGGATTACTACAAGTGGAACCAGTGGATGTTCCTGCGCATGCTCGAGAAGGGCATTGCCTACAAGAAGACGCAAGTCGTGAATTGGGATCCGGTTGACCAGACTGTGCTGGCCAACGAGCAGGTGATCGACGGCCGTGGCTGGCGTACTGGCGCACCGGTGGAAAAGCGCGAAATTCCTGGCTATTACCTTGGCATTACCCAGTACGCTGAAGAGCTCCTGGGCGATCTGGACAAGCTGGAAAACTGGCCGGAGCGCGTCAAGCTGATGCAGGCCAACTGGATCGGCAAGAGCACAGGCGTGCGCTTTGCCTTCCCGCACGATATCAAGGATGAATCCGGCGCGCTGATCGGTGAAGGCAAGCTGTGGGTATTCACCACGCGCGCCGACACCATCATGGGCGTGACCTTCTGCGCCGTGGCTGCCGAGCACCCGATTGCCACGCATGCCGCCAAGAACAACCCCGAACTGGCTGCCTTTATCCAGAAGTGCAAGAGTGGTTCGGTCATGGAAGCCGATATGGCCACCATGGAGAAGGAAGGCTTGCCGACCGGTCTGTTCGTGACGCATCCGCTGACTGGTGAACAAGTTGAAATCTGGGTCGGCAATTATGTGCTGATGAGCTATGGCGATGGCGCCGTGATGGCGGTGCCCTCGCATGACGAGCGCGATTTTGCCTTTGCCAAGAAATACGACCTGCCGATCAAGCAGGTGATCCAGGTCGGCGACAACACCTTCAGCACAGATGCCTGGCAGGAATGGTACGGTGCCAAGGATGGCGTCTGCGTGAATTCCGGCAAGTATGACGGACTGAACTACACAGCCGCCATCGATGCCATCGCCGCTGATCTGAAAGCTAGGGAGGCCGGCGACAAGAAAGTGCAATGGCGCCTGCGTGACTGGGGTATTTCCCGCCAGCGTTACTGGGGCTGCCCGATTCCGCTGATTCATTGCGACGACTGCGGTACCGTGCCTGTTCCCGATGACCAACTGCCGGTGAAGTTGCCGGAAGATTGCGTGCCGGATGGCTCGGGCAACCCGCTCTTGAAGCGTGATGACTTCCTCAAGTGCACTTGTCCGAAATGCGGCAAGCCGGCACGCCGCGAAACTGACACGATGGATACCTTTGTTGATTCGAGCTGGTATTACGCCCGCTATGCCAGCCCGGATAACGCCAATGCCATGCTGGATGCGCGTGCCAATTACTGGATGCCGGTCGACCAGTACATCGGCGGTATCGAACACGCGATCCTCCACCTCTTGTATTCGCGCTTCTGGAACAAGGTCATGCGCGATCTGGGCCTGGTGGAGTGCGACGAGCCGTTCCAGCGCCTGCTTACGCAAGGCATGGTGCTCAACCATATCTTCTCGCGCCGTACCGACAAGGGTGGCATCGAATATTTCGCGCCGGAAGAGGTCGAGGCCGAGACCGACGAGAAGGGTCGTGTACTGTCGGTCAAGTCGAAGCTTGATGGTCAGCCGGTCGACTATCAGGGCATCGGCACGATGTCGAAATCCAAGCGCAACGGGATCGACCCGCAGGCGCTGATCGAAAAATACGGTGCCGATACCGCACGCCTGTTCATGATGTTTACCGCGCCGCCGGAAATGACGCTGGAATGGTCCGATTCGGCCGTGGAAGGTTCGTACCGCTTCCTGCGCCGTGTCTGGAAACTCGCGCACGACCATATCAGCGCCGGCATCGTACCGGCCTATGCGGGCGGTGAGCTGACTGCCGAACTCAAGGCGCTGCGCTTCCAGTTGCATCACCTGATCCAGAAGGTGGCGGACGACTATGGCCGTCGCCAGCAGTTCAATACCGCGATTGCAGCGGTAATGGAATTCCTGAATGCCTATGCCAAGACTGATCTGACGAGCGCTGCCGGTCGTGCCGTGGCGCAAGAAGCGCTGGAGACGGTGACCCTGTTGCTGTCGCCAATCGTGCCGCATATTGCCGATGCCCTCTGGAACGAACTGAAACCGGGCAGCGACATCATCGATCAGCCTTGGCCCAAGGTTGATCCGGCCGCGCTGGTGCAGGATGAAATCGAACTGGTGGTACAGGTGAACGGCAAGCTGCGCGGCCAGATCAAGGTGGCCAAGGATGCGAGCAAGGAGGCGATCGAAGCCGCCGCGCTGGCAGATGAAAACGTGCAGAAATTCGTGACGGGCACACCGAAGAAGGTCATCGTGGTGCCGGGACGTCTTGTCAATATCGTGGCTTGACCGGGAGCTGCCATGCGTATTTTTCTCACCTTGTTCCTGAGCCTGGTTCTGACCGCTTGCGGCTTTCATCTGCGCGGCATGGATGGGGCCGGCGCGCTATCGTTCAATCAGGTGCAGATTCAGGGCGAGGGCGTGGCAGCCAAGTATTTGCGCGATTACCTGGCCAATTACCGCGGCGTGCAGTTGGTCAACCAGGGCAGTGCCGAAACGGTGATCCGCGTTCTGGATGAGCAATACAGCAAGGATGTGTTCAGCGTAAACAATAGCGGCCGCGTGGCGGAATATCGCCTGAACTACCGTATCCGCTTCTCGGCCAGTTACAAAGGTGAAACCGTGCTGGAAGAAGGCTCGGTGGCAGCCTCGCGCATGTTGTCGTGGAACGAAAACAGCGTGCTGAGCAAGGAATCCGAAGAAGCCACCCTGCTGCGCGACATGCAGCGGGATGTGATGCAGCCGCTGTTGCGCCGGGTCAGCGCCATGGTTAAAAAGGCGCAGCAGCCGTGAAACCGGATGACTTGCCGCGTGCGCTTGCGCGTGGTCTGGCTCCACTCTATGTGATTCATGGCGATGAGACTTTGCTGGCGCTGGAAGCGGCGCAACTGATTCGCGATCAGGCGCGCAAGGCCGGCTATACCGAACGCGAAGTGCTGACGGTAGAGAGTGGTTTTGATTGGTCGCGCCTGGCCATGTCCGGCAACTCTTTTTCGCTGTTTGCCGAGAAAAAACTGATCGACTTGCGTATTCCGACCGGAAAACCGGGTGTGGAAGGTGCCAAGGTTCTGGAAGCTCAAGCCAAGGATCTGGCCCCGGATACCCTGTATCTGATCACATTGCCCAAGCTCGATCGCACTGCGCTCAATAGCAAGTGGTTCAGTGCGCTGGCGGCGGCGGGTGAAGTGATCGAAGCGCGTACGATTGAGCGGCATCAATTGCCGGCATGGATCAATGCCCGTCTGCAGTCGCAGAAGCAAAGACTCGGAGCCGAGGCGATGGATTTTCTGGTCGACCGCGTCGAAGGCAATTTGCTGGCAGCGCATCAGGAAATTCAGAAACTGGCACTGCTGTATCCGGAAGGCGAAATCGCTTTTGCCGACTTGCAGTCCGCGATTAGCAACGTGGCGCGCTATGATGTATTTCAGTTGGGCGCTGCCTTGCTGGAGGGCGATGCCGCGCGCTTTTCGCGCATGCTGGATGGCTTGCGTGCCGAAGGTGAAGCGCCGCATCTGGTGCTGTGGGCACTGGCCGAGGAGTTGCGTACCTTGTACCGGATCGGCAAGGGGCGCAGCGAAAAGATACCGCTGGCCCAATTGTTCAAGGAATACCGGGTCTGGGGCGAAAAGCAGAAACTGATTGAACAGTCCTTGCCGCGCATGACGGCAGGCAAATTGCGCAAGGCGCTTGCACATGCCGCGCGTATCGATGAACTCAACAAAGGTATCGGCGAAGGGGAAGTCTGGGATGAACTTCTCGATCTCGCCTTGCCGTTGATGCACTGAGCGTAATTATGAAAGAACAGATTCTCGTCAACGTCACGCCGCGCGAAACCCGGGTTGCCGCCATTACCGACGGAGTGGTGCAGGATCTGCACATTGAACGTAGCGCACAACGCGGCATCGTCGGCAATATCTATCTGGGCGTGGTCAAGCGCGTTTTACCCGGTATGCAGTCGGCGTTTATCGAAATCGGTCTGGAGCGTGCGGCCTTTCTGCATATCGCTGACGTGATCGAACAGCGCCAGCATCCGAATGAGCCGCAGCGGATCGAGCGTATCGTGCATGAGGGCCAGACTGTACTGGTGCAGGTGATCAAGGATCCGATCGGCACCAAAGGCGCGCGTCTTTCCACGCAGATCAGCATTGCCGGGCGTTTTCTGGTGCTGTTGCCGCAGGAAAGCCATATCGGCATCTCGCAGCGCATCGAGGATGATGGCGATCGCGAATCGCTGCGTAGCCGCTTGGGCAAGCTGGTTGAAGGCGCGCATCAGGGCTATATCATCCGCACTTCGGCCGAGCATGCCACCGATGAAGAGCTCAAGGCCGATATCGAGTATCTGACCCTGATCTGGAAGGATATCCAGCAAAAGGCGCAAACCTTGCCGGCGCAATCGCTGTTGTTCCAGGATCTTTCCCTGCAATTGCGCGTGCTGCGCGATATCGTGACGGCCGACACCGAACAGGTGCTGGTCGATTCGCGCGAAAATTTCCAGCGCATGATCGAATTCGCCGAACAGTTCGTGGCGGATGTGTTGCCGCGGGTGAAGCATTACACCGGTGAGCGGCCGTTGTTCGAGTTGTATGCCATTGAGGCGGAAATCGAAAAAGCCCTGTCGCGCCGTGTCAATCTGAAGTTCGGCGGGTATCTGATCATGGATCAGACCGAAGCCATGACCACGATCGATGTGAATACCGGCGGCTTCGTTGGGCATCGCAATTTCGATGACACCATCTTCAAGACCAACCTGGAAGCCACCCATGTGATCGCGCGGCAGTTGCGGCTGCGTAACCTGGGCGGGATCATCATTGTCGATTTCATCGACATGGATAACGAAGACCACCGCCGGGCCGTGCTGGACGAGTTGCAGAAAGCGCTGGCCAGCGATCGCACCAAGATCACGGTATCGGGCTTCACCACGCTGGGTCTGGTCGAGATTACGCGCAAGCGCACGCGCGAAAGCCTGGCGCACGTGCTGTGCGAGCCATGCCCTACCTGTCAGAGTCGGGGCGAGATCAAGACTGCGCAGACGGTTTGCTATGAAATTCTGCGTGAAATTCTGCGCGAGGCACGCCAGTTCAATGCGCGCGAATACCGCATTCTGGCGGCACAGAATGTGATCGACATGCTGCTGGATGAAGAATCGACCAGCTTGGCTGAGCTGGCGGACTTTATCGGCAAGCCGATCTATCTGCAGGTCGAAAATGCCTATACCCAAGAGCAGTACGATGTCGTGCTGATGTAAGCCGGGAACCCCGTGAATCCACTCGAATTACGGGCGGCTACCGGCCTGGCTGGTCTGTATGCCCTGCGCATGCTGGGCATGTTCCTTATTCTGCCGGTGTTTGCCGTGCATGCCGCTGCCATGCCGGGGGGCGGAAATTACACCCTGGTTGGTCTGGCATTCGGCGCATTCGGGTTGACCCAGGCCCTGCTGCAGCTCCCCATGGGCATGTGGTCTGATCGCATCGGTCGCAAACCTGTGATCTACCTAGGCCTGTTGCTGTTTCTGGTCGGTAGCCTGATCTGTGCGCTCGCCGACCATATTGGCTGGCTGATCCTCGGGCGAGCCGTGCAGGGCGCCGGTGCCATTTCCGCTGCCGTGACGGCCTTGCTCGCGGATCTGACGCGCGAAGAACACCGCACACGTGCCATGGCGATGATCGGCGGATCGATTGCCACCTCGTTTGCCGTATCGCTGGTATTGGCCCCAAAGCTGGCTGGCTGGATCGGGCTGCCCGGTATTTTCTGGCTGACGGCCGGATTGACGGTGATCGCCATGCTGGCGGTTCAATACTATGTGCCCGATCCGGTCGTTGTGCGCTTTCATTCGGATGCAGAAGCAAGCCAGGCGCGCCTGCCTGTCGTTTTGCGCAACCCGCAGCTGCAGCGGCTCAATTACGGGGTGTTTGCCCTGCACGCCGCCCAGATGGCGATGTTTACCATCATGCCGCTGATCCTGACCCGGACTGGCGGCCTGGATCTGCAGCATCACTGGCAAGTCTATCTGCCGGTGGTACTGGGCGGATTTGTGCTGATGATCCCGGCGGTGATCGTCGGTGAAAAGAAGCATCACCTCAAAGGGGTATTCTGTTTTGCCATTGGCCTGATGCTGTTTGCACAGATCGGCATGGCATTCTGGCTGCCCCATCTTGGCAGTATCGTGCTGTGGCTGGCTTTGTACTTTATCGCTTTCAATATCCTGGAAGCGACCCAGCCTTCACTGATTTCCAAGATTGCACCCGTCGCTGCCAAAGGCACGGCCATGGGGGTATACAACACCTGCCAGTCGCTCAGCATGTTCGCCGGTTCAGCCCTGGCCGGCTTGATTTACCATCGATGGGGCACTACTCCGGTATTCATTTTCTGCGCGGTGCTGATGGGAGTCTGGTTCTGGCTGGCGTTGGGCATGCAAGCCCCCAGGCCGGTTAAAACCCGGCTCTTCCATCTCGATGAGCAATGGGCAGGCGATGCTGGCTGGCTCTCTGCTAAACTGCGGGAAATCGACGGTGTAACCGAAGCCGTTGTACTGATTGAAGAACGTGTGGTGCTGCTGAAAGTCCTGCAGGATGGCTGGGATGAAGCCAGCGCCAAAAAACTGATTGAGGAGACATATTGATATGGCATCACTGAACAAGGTTCTGCTGATTGGCAATCTGGGCCGCGACCCTGAAAACCGCTACCTGCCATCAGGTGGCGCCGTTTGCAACTTCAGCATCGCCACCACGGATCGCTTTACCGACAAGGCCGGCCAGAAGCAGGAGCGCACCGAATGGCACAATATCGTGATGTACGGCAAGCTGGCTGAAATTGCTGCCCAATACCTGAAAAAAGGCTCCGCCGTGTATGTGGAAGGCCGCCTGCAGACACGCAAGTGGCAGGACAAAAATACCGGCGCAGATCGTTACAGTACGGAAATCATCGCGGATCAGATGCAGATGCTCAGCGGCCGAGGCCAGGGCGGCGGACAAGCCGATTCAAACGACTATAACCAGGAATACAGCCCGGCCCCTCAAGCCGCCCCGGCAGCACGCCAGGCCCCGGCGCAGGCAGCAGCCAAGCCCGCCAACAAGTTTGATGATTTTGAGGACGATATTCCGTTCTGATTCGGGATTTCATTTCCAATGAAAATCGCCTGGCGTGTGGATAACGGCCAGGCGATTTTTTATGGCGGGCAAGTGCTTGCCCGGACAAGCGCAAATTACAATCCGTTCATTACGTTTAGTGGTCTTTCCTTCTTGGCCAAAGCGGCCACAATGTTTTCCACGCAATGCTCACCGATTGCATTGATTGCACCATCGGTGTAACCAGCAATGTGAGAAGTAGCTACAGGGCGGCAAATACCGCATGCCGCATGGCGTATCGAATGCCATCCTGCTGCCCTACGTAATGCGTTTCAACACGAACGGCAACGAAGAAAAATTCCAGGACATGGCGATTGCCATGGGGGTTGGAGGTGGACAAGCTCTCCCCGAAAGTCGCCGCCAACGCCATGATCGATGAACTGTTCGCTCTGAACCGGGATCTGGAAATCCCGGCCGATCTCAAGCGCTGGAATATCACGGAAGCTGATCTGGATACATTGGTCGAGGGGGCAGCCAAGGTCACCCGGCTGCTTGATAACAATCCGCGAGTCATGGATAAATTGGAAATTCGCACAATTTACCAGCAGTTAATTTGATCTTATGCATAGTCAGCGCCATGGTGGTCTGCGTAGAATCCTACGTTCTGATCTGCCATGGCAGTTTGTATCTGTAAATACAGGCCATCCCCGATCGATGAAAACTAATGCGGCAATCCCCTTGTCTATAGTGATGGTGGATAGCTGGATTGCCGGATTGTTTTTTTTCATCGTGGAGCAACATCATGGCAGTAACCAACCTCAAGGAGCTCAATGAGCTAGTCGCCCGAGTCAAGCAAGCCCAACAAACCTTCGCGGGGTTCACGCAAGAGCAGGTGGACCATATCTTCCGTT
>NZ_JBVVOL010000021.1:0-44918 GCF_055810895.1 Formivibrio sp. oc-25
TCATCCGGGTTGACCAGCCCCTGCACCACCGATTCGCCCAGACCATACGAGGAAGTCACGAACACCACCTGGTCGAAGCCGCTTTCGGTATCGATGGTGAACATCACCCCGGCCGCGCCCACATCGGAGCGCACCATGCGCTGGATGGTGCACGAGAGTGCCACCAGCTTGTGGTCGTAGCCCTGATGCACGCGGTAGGCGATGGCGCGGTCGGTGTAGAGCGAGGCGTAGACCTTGCGGATCGCATCGAGTACGTTGGCCGCGCCGCGAATGTTGAGATAGGTCTCCTGCTGGCCGGCGAACGAAGCATCGGGCAGGTCTTCGGCCGTGGCGGAGGAGCGCACTGCCACCGTCACCTCCTCGCCCAGCGCGGCATAGCTGTCGACAATCGCCTGCTCCAGCGCGTCGGGCAGCGGCGTCAGCATGATCCAGTCGCGGATTTGTTTGCCCGCCAGAGACAAGGCTTGGATATCATCGACATCGAGCTTGGCCAGCAACGCATCAATACGTTCGGCCAAGCCAAGATGCGACAGAAACTGGTGCCAGGCCTCGGCGGTCGTGGCAAAACCGCCCGGCACGCGCACACCCTTGGCGGAGAGTTGCGAGATCAATTCGCCGAGCGAGGCATTCTTGCCGCCCACCCGAGGCACATCGCTCATGCGCAGCTGGGATAAATTGATAACCAGCGAACCAGATACGGGTGATGCTTTCATATGACACAGCTCCTTCGTGAGGTGGTTTGTTGCTGCGCACAAATATATGGCACAAACTTTATGCAAACAACTAAAATGTAGTCGTTTGTGAATAACTACATTTTTAACCATCCCCGCAAAATTGCCATGACGAGAACCGTATTTTTTGTTTCCGACAGCACTGGTATCACGGCAGAAATGCTTGGCCACTCGCTGCTTACCCAGTTTTCAGGCGTCAGCTTTCAGCAGATCACCCTGCCGTTCGTCAACACACCTGAAAAAGCTGATGAAGCCGCGAAAACCATTCGCCAACAAGCTGGCAAAGATCAGGCCACACCCATTGTGATTGCCACGCTGGTTGACCCGGCCCTGAACCTGAATGAGCGCGTACCCGAAGCGCTGCATCTTGATCTGTTCGCGCCTTTCATCGGCAAACTGGAAACCGAGCTGAAGCAAACTGCCTCTCATCGCCCCGGTGTGGCGCATGCCATCTCGGATATCACGGAATACATGAATCGCATGGAGGCGGTAAATTTTTCCATGAGCCATGATGACGGCGTACGGCCGCGCGATCTGGCTGAGGCCGATGTGATCCTCGTGGGTGTTTCGCGTTCCGGCAAGACGCCAACCTGCCTCTACCTGGCACTGCAATATGGCATCAAGGCGGCCAATTACCCGCTCACCCCGGATGATTTCGGCAACAGCAACCTGCCGAAAATCCTGCATCCCTGGCGCAACAAGCTGTTCGGCCTGACGATTGATCCGGAACGCCTGTCGCAAATACGCACCGAGCGCGCACTCGGCAGCAAATATGCAGCACTGGAAAACTGCCGCTTTGAAGTGGAGGAAGCCGAAGCCATGATGCGGCGCAGCGGCATCGGTTTTCTGGATACCACCACGCTGTCGGTGGAAGAACTGGCCACCACCATCCTGCATCGAACCGGATTGAAACGGCATATTTTTGCCTGAATGCGCAATGCTTGACGGTCTGCGTCCTTTCACCGGACCGGGCGAACCGGTAAACTCGCGACTTCACCGATAAAACGTATCACCCGATGTCCCAGATCAAGATCCCCGCCTCTGCTGCCAGTGCCTTTGAATTTCGCAGTGCCGACCTGAAACTGGTTGCCTTTGCACCTGCCACGCTTGACCCGTTCAAGCTGGAAATTGCCCTGCGCGAAAAACTGGGTCAAGGAGAGCACTTTCTCTCGGGCGACCAGATCGCGCTTGATTTTTCCAGCCTGCCGGAAACACCGGAAGCCGATGAAGTGGCTGCGCTGGCAACCTTGCTGTCCCGCTTCAACCTGCAACTGGTCGCAGCACGTGGCGGCAACAAGGCACAGATGACGGCAGCCAGAACCGCAGGCCTGATCACGCTGTCGGATGAAAGCATGGCACCCGTCGCCGTCAGCGCCCCCGCAACCAGCGCAGCACGTACTCCGACACTGGTAATTACCCGGCCGGTACGCACCGGCCAGCAAATTTATGCCAAGGGCGGCGATCTGGTGGTGCTGGCACTGGTTTCGGCCGGCGCCGAAGTGATTGCCGATGGCGATATCCACGTTTATGCCCCCTTGCGTGGCCGCGCACTGGCCGGTGCCAAGGGCGATACCAGTGCCCGTATCTACACCACCTGCCTGGAAGCCGAACTGGTCTCGGTCGGTGGGGTTTATCGCACACTGGATGAGACATTGCCGACTTCGATCAAATCGCAGCCGGCGCAGATTTACCTCGATCAGGACAAGCTCGTGATCGAAGCCTTGAACGAAATCCGGTAAGCATCTACCGGCAACAACAGGCGGTATAGACCGCACAGATTAAGACAGGGGAACCAAGTGGCCAAGATTATCGTTGTCACTTCCGGCAAGGGTGGTGTCGGCAAGACCACCACCAGCGCCAGCTTTGCATCCGGACTCGCCTTGCGCGGCTACAAAACCGTCGTCATCGATTTCGATGTAGGCCTGCGCAACCTCGATTTGATCATGGGCTGCGAGCGGCGCGTCGTGTATGACTTTGTCAATGTCATCCAGGGCGAAGCGCTGCTGCGCCAGGCGCTGATCAAGGACAAACACTGCGACAACCTCTTTGTGTTGCCCGCATCTCAGACTCGCGACAAGGACGCGCTCACGCGCGAAGGAGTGGCCAAGGTCATCGACGAGCTGATCCACGACGGTTTTGAATACATTGTGTGTGATAGCCCGGCCGGCATCGAGACCGGCGCGCTGATGGCGCTCTATTTTGCCGACGAAGCCATTGTTGTCACCAATCCTGAAGTCTCATCGGTACGCGATTCCGACCGTATCATCGGCATTCTCGATGCCAAATCGAAAAAGGCCGAAGCAGGCGAAAGCGTGAAAACGCATCTTCTGATCACCCGCTACAGCCCCAAGCGCGTCGAGGCGGGCGAAATGCTCTCGCTGGATGACGTACAGCACCTGCTGCGCATTCCGCTGATCGGTGTGGTTCCCGAGTCGGAAACCGTATTGCAAGCCTCCAACGACGGTACACCGGCAATTCATCTGCACAACACCGATGTCTCCGAAGCTTACAAGGACGTGGTGTGCCGCTTCCTGGGCGAACAGAAGCCGTTGCGTTTCGTCGATGTCGCCAAGCAGCCGTTCTGGAAACGGCTGTTCGGAGGATAAGCCATGTCGATTCTTGATTATTTCCTGGGCAACCGCAAAAAAACCGCCAACGTCGCTCGCGAACGCCTGCAGATCATCCTGGCGCACGAGCGCGCTGGCCGGACCGGACCTGACTATCTGCCACAACTGCAGAAAGAATTGGTCGAAGTGATTTCCAAGTATGTTGCCGTGAACCCGGACGACATCAAAGTACAACTGGATCGCAAGGATGAACTGGAAGTACTGGAAGTCAATATCGTATTGCCGGAAATCACACGCCGCTGACCAGCCACTACGTTTCAGTTAGAATTCATTCTCATCCGGATGGCATCAGCCATCCGGCTTCTTGCAATACATACGATTCACGACGGCACAAGTCGTCCCAGCCGGATTTCAAGCATGTCCATCATCATCAAGTCAGCCGAAGATATCGAAAAAATGCGCATCGCCTGCCGTCTGGCCGCCGAAGTGCTGGATTACATCACGCCTTTCGTCAAACCGGGCGTGACTACCGAGGAGATCGATCGTCTTTGCCACGACTACATGGTGAACGTGCAAGGCTGTATTCCCGCACCGCTCAACTATGCGCCGCCGGGCTATACACCTTACCCCAAATCGATCTGCACCTCGGTCAATCAGGTGATTTGCCACGGCATTCCCTCTGACAAGCCATTGAAAAATGGCGATATCGTCAACCTGGACATCACCGTGATCAAGGATGGCTACCACGGCGACACCAGCCGCATGTTCCTGGTCGGCGACAATGTAGCCAGCCACGCCCGCCGCCTTTCGCAAGTCACGTTCGAATGCATGTGGATCGGCATCGATCAAGTCAGGCCGGGCGGGCATTTTGGTGATATTGGCGCAGCCATCCAGAAATATGCCGAGAGGGCCGGTTATTCGATCGTGCGCGAATTCTGCGGTCACGGTATCGGCCGTGGTTTCCACGAAGATCCGCAAGTGCTGCACTATGGTCGCGCCGGCAGCGGAGCGGAATTCAAACCCGGCATGATTTTCACCATCGAGCCGATGATCAATGCCGGCAAACGCGAGATCAAAAGCCTTGCAGACGGCTGGACCATCGTCACGCGCGATCGCAGTCTGTCGGCGCAATGGGAACACACGGTTCTGGTCACCGAAACCGGTGTCGAGGTGCTGACCCTCTCGGATCAATGCCCGGCCCGACCTGACCACCTCTTGCTGGGGTAAGCATCAATGACTGCTGTTGCCGAGATCCGCCAGGCCTATCGCGCTGATCGTGAAGCACTGCGCCTGCGCTATGCCAACCCGTTCAAGGCCTCGCCGTTGTTGCACGAAATGACCGAGCTCAGCGACCGGACCTTACAGCAACTATGGCAGCAGCATGCTTTCCCGGAAAACTTTCTGCTGGTGGCCGTGGGTGGTTATGGCCGGCGCGAGCAGTTTCCATTTTCCGATACGGATATCCTGATTCTGTTGCCTGATGACGCGACACCGGAACAGCTGGAATCCGTCAGTGCCTTCGTGGGCGAACTGTGGGATATCGGCATGGATGTCGGCCACAGCGTGCGCACGCTGGCTGAATGCCTGGCCGAGGCCGAAAAAGACATTACGGTGCAGACCACGCTGATGGAAAACCGCCTGCTGGCCGGTGACATGCAGCGATTTGCCGAACTGCGCCGGACACTGCACTGCCATATCGATCCCAAGGAATTTTTCGAGGCCAAGCTGCAAGAACAGCAAGTCCGCTACGACAAATACCAGAACGCGCTGTACAAGCTAGAACCGAATATCAAGGAAGCACCGGGCGGCCTGCGCGATTTGCAGCTGCTGGGCTGGATTACCAACAGCCTGGGTCTGGGCAAGAGCTGGCGCGCACTGGCTGCGATGGGACTGATCACCCCGGAAGAGCACCGCAAACTGCGCCGGGCAGAGCGCGTGCTGCGCTGCTGCCGCATCCAGCTGCACTGGCGCGCCAATCGGCACGAAGACCGCATCCTGTTCGATTATCAAAACCAGCTGGCCGAAGATTTCGGCTTCACCAGCACCGGTCAGGGCTCGCTCGCACTGCGCGCCAGTGAAGCCTTCATGGCGCAGTATTACCTGGCCGCACGCGTGGTCGGGCAGTTGACTCCGCTACTGTTGCAGGCGCTCAGGCAACGCATCTATTCCCAGATCGACACACCGGTCGTAGCCATCAATGCCCGTTTCCAGCGTCGTGGCGACCTGCTGGAAATGACTTCGCCCGATGTATTCGAGCGCACACCCTCGGCCATCCTGGAAGCCTTCCATCTCTACCAGACCCTGCGCGAAGTACGCGACATTGCACCGGCCACGTTGCGCGCACTATGGAATGCGCGCCCACTGATCGATGACCGTTTTCGCAATGATCCGGTCAACCGGCAGCTGTTCATCGACATTTTCAAGGCACCCGCCGGCCAGACGCATACGCTGCGGCGCATGAACCAGTATGGCGTGCTCGGTCGGTTCATCCCGGAATTCGGCGATATCGTCGGGCGCATGCAGCATGACCTGTTCCACGTCTACACCGTGGATGAACACACCATGATGGTGCTGCGCAATCTGCGCCGCTTTGCCGACCCGGCCTTTACCCATGAGTATCCGCTGTGCTCGCGCCTGCTGACCGAGTGCAACCATCCGGAAGCGCTTTATCTGGCCGCATTGTTCCATGATATCGGCAAGGGCCGCGGTGGTGACCATTCAGCCAAGGGCGCCGAGATCGCACGCAAGTGGTGCGCCAGCCAGCCGCTCAATGAGGAAGACCGTGAACTGATTCCGTGGCTGGTGCAGCATCACCTGGTCATGTCGCACGTCGCCCAGAAGGAAGATGTCTACGATCCAGACACCATCACGCGCTTTGCCGAGCTGGTCGGCAACCAGCGCCGGCTACGCGCGCTTTATCTGCTCACTGTCGCCGACATCCGCGGTACCAGCCCCAAGGTGTGGAATGCCTGGAAAGCCAAGCTGCTGGAAGATCTGTTCAGGGCGACCAGTCGTCTCCTGACCAGCCAGAACATCACGCTGGATTCCTGGATGGAAGAACGTCAGGAAGAAGCCAAACGCCAACTACAGCTCTATGGCTTCCGTCCGGACGCACACGAGCGCTTCTGGCAGGATCTGGACACCGTGTATTTCCTGCGCCATGATGCGCGCGAAATCGCTTGGCACACCCGCAACCTGTTTTCTCGCATCGAAACACAGGAACCGATCGTGCGGGCACGCTTGTCCGAATCCGGAGAAGGCCTGCAGGTACTGGTCTACACCCCCGACCAACCCGATCTGTTTGCGCGTATCTGTGCCTTTTTCGAGCGCGCCGGTTACAACATTTTCGATGCCAAGATTCATACGACACGCCGGGGTTACGCGCTCGACAGCTTCTACGTCTACATAGCCGACAACCGCCATCAATCCTATCGGGATCTGATCAGTTACGTGGAATACGAGCTGGCGCACCGCCTGAAAGAGCATGCCCCGCTCACGCCGCCACACAAGGGACGCGTCTCGCGCCAGCTGCGCCACTTCCCGATGGAGCCGCGCGTGAGCATCCGCCCGGACGAGCGCAGCGGAAAATTCCATGTCCTGTCCGTGCTGGCCGGCGATCGTCCGGGCCTGCTCTCGACCATTGCACACGAACTGTCGGCCAATTGCATCGCCATCGAATCGGCGAAGATCATGACGCTCGGCGAGCGTGCCGAGGATACCTTCCTGATATCGGGCAAGTTGCTCGATGACGACAAGGCGGTGGTGCAGCTCGAAACAGACTTGCTGCAGGCATTGCGCGGTTAGGCTTGGTTGAAAACAAAAAAACCTGTCGGGGACAGGTTTTTTCATGGGCAAGTAACTGCTGGCGGCAGATCAGCCCTCCAGGCTGACATAACAGACTTCGAGGATTTCAAGATCCTCGATACCGGTCGGGGTGCGCAGCTGTACCACATCACCCTCGCGCGCCTTGAGCAAGGCGCGGGCCACCGGTGAAGTCCAGCTGACATGATTGCGCGTCAGATCGGTTTCATCGATGCCGACGATGGCAATGGTTTCCTCTCGGCCATCCTCGCGCGCATACGTCACCGTGGCACTGAAAAATACCTGATCAGTGGCTTCGCGCGTCTCCGGATCAACCACTTCGGCATTTTCCAGACGTTTGGTCAAAAAGCGGATGCGTCGATCGATTTCGCGCAGCCGCCGTTTGCCATAGATGTAATCACCATTTTCGGAGCGGTCCCCATTGGATGCAGCCCAGTTGATCAACTGCGTCAACTCCGGCCGATCCTTGTGTACCAGCTGGTACAGTTCATCGCGCATGCGACGGTGCCCGCCCGGCGTCATATAGTTCTTGCTGCCGCTCGGCACCTTGAGTTCGGCCGGGAGATCGTCCTCGTCCTGATCCGTTTCCTTGGTGAATGCCTTGTTCATGCCCGAAACCCGTTACTCTCTGTCGACCGTCGCGCGCTTGACCGCCGTTTTTTCCTGACCGTTCAAACGCAAACCCGCCCACTTGATCATGGATAGCACTTCGGTCTCGTTCAGCTCATAAAACTGGCCGCGCTTCAAGCGCGGTGGCAGGCCGAATGCACCGAAGCGCACCCGCATCAGGCGGCTCACGGTCAGGCCGAAATATTCAAACATGCGGCGGACTTCGCGGTTGCGGCCTTCTTTCAGAATCACGTGATACCAGTGGTTCTGCCCTTCCCCGCCGCCATCGGCCAGTCTGTCAAAGCGTGCCGGACCGTCATCAAGCTCAATGCCGGCCAACAGTTCCTTTTTCTGCTCGTCGGTCAGCTCACCCAGGACGCGCACGGCATATTCACGCTCGACCTCAAAGCGCGGGTGCATCATCTTGTTGGCCAGATCGCCGGACGTGGTAAAGATCAGCAAACCGCTGGTGTTGAAGTCCAGGCGACCGATTGCGATCCACTTGCTGTTGTCGATCTTGGGCAGACGATCAAACACGGTAGTACGGCCTTGCGGATCATCGCGGCTGACCAGTTCGCCTTCCTGCTTGTGATAGAGCACGATACGCGGCAAACGATCCTGCCACTTGATATTCACGCGTTTGCCATCGTAACGCACCTCATCACCAGGGCGAACTTTGTCGCCCAGATGCGCGACCTTACCGTTGACGGATACACGACCGGCTTCAATGGCTTCTTCCATTTCACGACGGGAACCATAGCCCGTCATTGCCAGGGCTTTTTGCAAACGCTCGGCGTTAAGCTGTTCCGGTGGCAGGCGCTTTTCGCGTAGCTGCTTCAGAATCGCCACTTCCTTTTGCGAACCTGGGCGAACTTTCAGGCGCTTGGCACGAGTGGCAGGATCCGGATCGCGACGCTTGGTCTGACGTTTCTTGGCATCCTGCTGTTCGCCTGGCACACCAGAGGTGGATTGTGAACGCCCGGTATCCGGCGTAGCACGCACGGCATCGCGGGGGGGGCGTGTCTGCCATTCATCAAGCGGATCACGACGTTTGGAACGGGCCTGGGAAGCAGGCTTACCCGCGCGCAGCGTAGCCGCATCGTTGCGGGCGGTTTTCTGCTCGCGGATCTCTGGCTGCGGGCGACGGGCGCGGGGAGCGGATTTCATGGCGATACCAATCTGAAAAAAGGCATTGATTATACAGGGTTATAAAACATTCGGGCCGCTCATCGCGGCCCGATATTCATGGAATTCGACAAGCGCATCAAGCCTCGGTAAAAAACGCAATGCACCCCAAGCTGGTCAACCCAAGATTGAAATGCTGGCATGTCATCGACTGGCCGCTCAGACGCAATTCTGCCCGACGAATCAGGACATGCAGCACCTCAACTTCCTTGAAACGCTTGAGCAGCATCGTATCGTTGTTGATCAGCTCAGTGACCTCGGCAATCCTGGCATTGTCTCCCATTGCCAGGACGTGACCTTCATCCGGACTATGCAGTTGTATTGCCGGTGGAATTCGTACACCCAGTCTATTGATTGCCTCGGTCAGCACCTTGCCATACTCGGTCAAATCGCTGGCAGCCTTGGCACGAATATCTGCCAGTCGGATCCCATCTTCATCACCAGCATCGCTGGCCCCCAGAAAACGCGCGATCCCGGCATCCAATCCGGAACTCACAACGGCTTCATTACTCGCTTCCACAGCTATCCTTTCTTTACCATTTATCCTGATGACAAAATCGTCCATGCAAGCATTAGCTTTATTATTCATGCCACGAATCAACATAGCAAACCGATATATCAGTAAAAGCTGAAACTGACGAACGGTCAAGAGGTCATGCCACAAATGCCTAACTTGGCAAGTTCTGCTGCCAGGCCTCGACTGCCGCCAATTTGTGCACCTTGCGTAAAAAACACTGAAATGTCAGCAGAACCTAGACCAAACCATGCGCCAAAGCATAACGAAAGAGCTCGACATGGGAAGCGAATCCCATTTTTTCCATCAGGTTGGCTTTGTGAGTACTCACCGTTTTATTGCTGATCCGGAGCCGATCGGCAATTTCGCCAACACCCTTGCCTTGCGCAAGGAACTGAAAAACCTGCATTTCCCGACGGGTTAACCGATCCAGATGTGGCCCATCTGCCGCGCCATGCGTTTCAAAAGCCATATTCTGTGCAATCTGCGGATCGAGGAAACGTCTGCCAGTCGCTACCTCGCGAATCGCGGCAAACAACATTTCAGGATCCCGGTCCTTGGAAAGATAGCCCGCCGCACCGGCCCTGAGGGCTTGGCGGGCAATTTGTGGCTCGTTGTACATCGACAGCACAAGGATGGGCAGTCGTGGAGAATGCGCCCGCAACTGCGCAATGAGTTCTTTTCCATTGAGGCCGGGCATGTTCATGTCCAGCAGCAGCAGATCGGCCTCCAGCGTCTGGAGACACGCGATAATTTCCTCGCCGCTTGCCGCTTCAGCCACCACAGCGATATCCGGCACCAATGAAAACAGCTGCTTCAATCCTTCGCGCATGATCGTATGGTCATCCGCAATGAGCAGACGAATCATCCCTGTTCTCCTTTTCTTGCACCGGAAAGCGTATCTGGATTGTCGTTCCCTGCTCGGGAAGACTGACAACGACAAGTTCACCACCAAGCCTCAGCGCACGTTCGCGCATGCCCAGCATCCCCAGCGATGTCCACGCGGGAACCCTGCTATCAAACCCACAGCCATCATCACGAACTTCCAGCACATAATCATCGCTCTGGCGGCGCAGGACAACATTGACCTGGCGAGCTGCGGCATGCCGGGCAACATTGGTCAGTGATTCCTGAACAATACGAAAGAGCGCCGTCGCACGCATATCGTTCAGAGGTACATCATTTTCCTCGATGACCAGATGTGTGGCGATTCCGGTATGGCTGGCGAACTCTGTCAATTGCCACTCCAGTGCCGACACAATACCTGCATCAATGACAGACGGACGAAGGGTGCTGGCCACATCGCGCACGACCTGGATTGCCTTGTCAGCCAGGGCAATCAGCCCCTGTGCGCGTTCAACCAATGCCGGTATCTGCGCTGAAAACTGAAAACGCAAGCCGGAAATACCCATGCGCAATGAAGTGAGATGCTGGCCCAGCTCATCATGAATTTCCTGGGCGATATGTTTTCGTTCAGCCTCAAGGGCGATTTCCCGCTGCGTCATGAGTTCCTGCAACAACCTCAGTGACTCCTGAAGCTGCCGCTCGGTCTGCTTGAGCGCAGTGACATCATGGCCAATGGCCAGGAGTCCACTCACCCTGCCATCCAGGTCATATTCCGGAACTACATGGATGGCCAGGCTCATGGCTTGTCCGTCGATCAGGCGCGGCCATTCAAGCAGGATCTGCGCGGATTCACCGCTATCCATGACTTTTCGCAGGACTGCCAGGTACTCCTCAACCGGCATGCTCGCCCGCCAGCCACTGCCAGGAGCCACCCAGAGCACATCATCCATCGGAGCCAGAATTTCTTTGATGTAGACGTGATTGACATAGGTTCGCCGGCACTCTCTGTCATACCGCATGATGACACTGGGAGAATTTTCCGCCAGCGTACGGTACTTCTGTTCGCTGATGCGAAGCTCGAGTTCCGCACGTTGGCGCTCAGTGCGTTCGCGCAAAGAGGCAATGCCAAAGGCTAGGTTGCTGGCCAATTCTTCCAGCAGCAGTACTTCATCCGCGCCAAAAGCATGTGCTTGCGCACTGAAGATATTGAGAACGGCTGATGCCTTTGGACCCAGGCTGAATGGCAGTGCGATAGCTGCGCGCAAACCAAAGCGCCGTGCAATTTCCCGGCGAGCCAACCACGCGGGATGACGAGGAATGTCACGCTCGACCCCGACACGTCCGGAACGGACTGCATCTCCAACCATGCCGGGATCATGGCCTGCACCTGCGCAGGTAATCGCGGCATCAGCCAGATATGCTTCAGCCCCACCAGCAGTGGCAATGGGCGTTACCCCTCCGTGTACGTCGGGTATCAGGCGGCCGACCCAACACATCAGGTACCCGCCGACATCCACGATTTGCCGGCAAATCTCCTTCAGCAAATCGGTCTCATCCGCTGCCTGAATCACTGCCCGGCCGCATGCACTAAGCAACTTGAGTTCGCGATTGAGTCTGCGCAAATCATTTTGCGTGCGCGTGCTTCCCATCAGATCGGGCCTGACTCCAGCTATGCGCTGGACTCGCCCTCCCTCGTTACGCACCGTGATCCGCGTGGTACGGAAAAAGCGGCGACCACCGGGCAAATCCAGCTCCTTTTTCTTCAACTGACAACCCGCCCACCAGGCCAATACTTGTCCAAGAACCTTCGCGCTATCGCGCCAGCCAGACACGTGGCAAGCAAGCAGTCGACCAGCTGCTCAAATACAGTTGATCGACCGTCTCCGGCATTCTTCTTCAAAGGTTCGGATCAATGCGAGATTGCGTCATAGCCCGCAACGCCCCTGCCAACGCTCTGGTCATGAGCAGCTGGGGAACTCGCTAAAAGGCAAGCCATGAAAAGCATGGATTAAACGTACGCTTCCTCAATAACCTTTATCACAGTCTGTAGGCAGAAACGATGCCAGCCATTTCGCCTGCGAGACTATCCAGCGAGGTTGCAGCCCGGGCACTTTCTACCGCTGCAGCACTGCTTTCTTCCGACATTTGTGCAATCTTCTCAATCTGCGCTGCGATATTGTTGGTGGCCGCACCCTGCTCGCGGATCGCCGCTGCGATCTCCTCGACCATGCCCACCGCGTTGCGGCTGCCCTCACCAATGCGACGGATCGAATCGTTGGCTTCATTCGCGCACGCCACGCCCTGGCTAACTTCCGCCACCGCAGCTTCCATGCTGTGCACTGCATTGCCCGCGCTGGCACGCATTGCATCAATGGTACTAGCAATTTCTTGCGTGGAAACTGCCGTTCGTTCAGCAAGCTTGCGCACTTCATCAGCAACCACGGCAAACCCGCGCCCCTGCTCACCCGCACGTGCAGCTTCGATAGCCGCATTCAGCGCAAGCAGATTGGTCTGGTCGGCCACTTCCTTGATTACGGCTACCACACTGGAAATGCGGGCACTGTGTTCTTCCAGTTCATGGATACGAGAGGCTGCATCATGCACCGTCGTCGCAATCTGGTTAATTCCATGTGCTGCCTTGCCGATGACAGCCTCCCCCGAGACAGCCAGTTGACCGGATTCACTTGAAATACGGTTGGTTTCCTGCGCGCGATCTGCCACATGATTGATGCTGACAGTCATCTCCTCAACGGTGGCTGCCATGCCCGAAGCCGCCTCGCTTTGCTCATGCGAAGCCGTGGCAACCTGTGACGAGGTAGCTGCCATTTGGCTGGAGGCGGCAGCCACGGATTGTGCGCCAGCAGCAATCGATTTCAGATTGCCTTGCAGCCGATCCAGGAGGTTATTGAACGCGTGAACGGTGTTACCCAATTCATCCATGCGCGAGATGGGCAGCCGTTCGGTAAAATCCAATGCGTGATTCACCTGCTCCATCATTTGTTGCAGTCGGCTCAGACGGAATCGAAGTTCCCGAACCAGAAATAATCCAAGCAGGCCTGTCACAATCACGCCAATGACGATGGTGATCAGCGAAGCCAATTTTCCCTGCTCGGCACTGGCCAGGGCATCCTGGGAAATCTGGGCAGCATGTTTCTTGTTGAACTCCATGTGCTCATTGAAACCCAGTCTGATTTTGTCACCAAGGGGAGCAAGCTGTTCAAATAGGATGGCATTGGCACCGCTTTTATCGTTCTGACGGGATTTCGGCAACAACTGTGACTGGAGAATATCAAGATAGGACTGCAGGTTGGCTGTATTGGATTCGAGCAATTTCTTGTCCTCACCATCACCTGACAGCAACTTGCGATAATCCTGCAACTGCTGCATCAGCATTTTGGACTGACCTTCCAGTGACTTCTCGACTTCCAGCATCTTGGGCTCATCCATGTTCATGACATGGCGGTAGATGTTGATACGAATTTCCATATAGGTTTCTCGTGCTTCACTCAGCATTTCAATACTGGCCAGGCTATCACCTGTGATCTGCTGAATACTTTCTGATTCCTTCTTTGCCACGAACAGACCAACAAATCCTACTATCAGCAATGAAATGACAGAAATGATCAGCATCATCGAAATGCGCTGGGATATCGACAATTTCCTCATTTTTCTCTCCCTCATCGATCCGTGCCTATTGCAGAAAGATGAAATTATTTTTTTGTAAAAAATGATAAAAAATCGGCGCCAAACCGAGGTCGGCACCGATAAGTATTTTTATTTTCAGGCAATAGCACAAATTGAGAACATCGCCTGATTCCAACAATCACACACAACCAAGCATTTCCAATAAATATGACGACATCCCCATATTCATTGGAAAAACCTGACGATATCAATGGCAATCAAAATACTACACGACCAATCCATTTTCACCAGTAAGCAACAACCCTAACTCAAGATTTGCTTACCTCCCCGACAGACATCCAGCAGGGTGGAAAATCCACGAATTTCAATGTGATTTATTCGCCATGAGCCACTTCGCCCAGCAGACCATTCTAATGGTCATGCCAATAACCATGTGGCGAGTGTTTGTATCATTTATCCGGCACACCAGACAATCAGTGGTTTCAAATCAAAAAATAAGATTTTTCTTAGAAAAATATCAGAATATGCCTAATTTATTCAGGCAGTGGCAGATGATCAATTATCGAAGACATTGATTGGACGGATGCCTACCGCCGCACAAGCGGTAGCATCCATGGTTGACTAGTCCGCGAGCGAATCGCGCAACTGGTAGAGCAAGGCATGTGCCTCGCGCGGGGAAAGTTTGTCCGGATCGATATCCTGCAGCTGCAAGATAACTGGATGTGGTTCGGCTTCTTCGCTGGGGGCTGATACGGCAAACAGATCGCCCTGCCCCTCCACACGCACGCTGCTCTGCTCGAGTTCGACCAGCTTGCGCTTGGCTTGCCGGACGACTTCACGCGGTACGCCGGCGAGCTGCGCTACCGCCACGCCATAGCTCTGCGAGGCTGGTCCTTCCTGTACCGCATGCAGGAAAACGATGCTGTCCTTGTGCTCCACCGCATCCAGATGGACATTGGCCACCATCGGGTATTCCTGAGCCAGCCGGGTCAGCTCGAAATAATGCGTGGCAAACAGGGTGTAAGCGCGGTTCTTTTCGATCAATTGCCGTGCAATCGCCCAGGCAAGTGCCAGACCGTCGAAAGTGGAGGTGCCTCGCCCGACTTCATCCATCAGCACCAATGAGTGTTCGCTGGCATTGTTGAGGATGTTGGCGGTTTCGGTCATTTCCACCATGAAGGTCGAACGCCCGCCTGCCAGATCGTCGCTCGCGCCGATCCGGGTGAAAATTCGATCAACCCGGCCAATCACGGCGGCAGTGGCCGGTACCAAGCTGCCGACATGCGCCAGCAGCACGATCAAGGCCACCTGGCGCATATAGGTCGATTTACCGCCCATGTTCGGCCCGGTGATCAGCAGCAGCTTGCGCGCCAGATGCAGATCCACGCCATTGGGAATGAAATCGTCGATCTGTGCCTCGACCACCGGATGACGGCCGGCATCGATGCGGATCACGGTTTCATCGACGAACTCTGGCGCCACGTAATTGCCCAGCACGGCGCGTTCTGCCAGGCAGGCCAGCACGTCGAGCGTGGCCACGGCCTGCGCAGCCAGACGCAATTCGGCCAGATAGGCTTGCAGTTGTTCGAGCAAGCCTTCGAACAACGATTTCTCCAGCGCCAGCGCGCGCTCCTGCGCGGAGAGTGCTTTATCTTCAAAAGTCTTCAGCTCGGCCGTGATGAAACGCTCGGCATTTTTCATGGTCTGGCGACGTCGATAATCATCCGGCACCTGATCCAGATAGGAATTGGTGATCTCGATAAAGAAGCCGGCCACACGGTTGTATTCGACACGCAGCGTGGCGATGCCGGTGCGCTCACGCTCGCGCGCTTCCATCTCCAGCAAAAATTCGCCGCAGTTTTTCTGGATTGCACGCAGCTCGTCCAGTTCCGGCGAAAAACCGTCGGCGATCACGCCGCCTTCGCGCAACACCAGCGAAGGTTCCGGCAGGATCGCCGTGCTCAGCAGCGCGAACAGCGCCGGATCGGGCTGCAGCAACTGCGCCATGTTGCTGAAAAATTCACTCTGCGGCAGCACACCTGCCAAATGCGGTAGTTGCGCCAAGCTATCGCGCAGGCTGGAAAGATCGCGCGGGCGGGCGCTGCGCAGGGCAATGCGCGCCGTGATGCGCTCGATATCGGCCACGTTTTCGAGCACGCTGGTGATTGTCTGATAGCAACCGGATTCAATCAGCGTGGCAATCGCCGTTTGCCGCTCCAGAATGCGCGGCTGGCTGCGCAAGGGGTGATGCAGCCAGTGCGCGAGCAGACGGCTGCCCATGCCAGTGGCGCAGTGATCGAGCAGCGAAAACAGGGTGGGCGTGGCCTCCCCGCGTATCGTCTCGGTCAGCTCCAGATTGCGCCGGGTGGCGGCATCGAGTTCGATATATTGCGAAGGATGCTCCACGCGCAGGCCATCGAGTGCAGGCAGGATGCCACCCTGCGTGCTGCGCACATATTCCAGCAGCGCGCCGGCCGGGCCAACCGCCAGCATGGTATCCGTGACGCCGAACCCGGCCAGATCATGCGTGCCGAAATGCCGGGTCAGGTTGCGTCTGGCGGCAGCGGTATCAAACTGCCAGACCGGCAGCTTGCGCACCGGGATTGGCAATTGCGCCAGCAGCACCAGATCGGCATCGTCTGGCGCCAGGATTTCCGCCGGACGCAGGCGCTCCAGTTCGGACTGCAGCTTGTCGGCATCGGTATCCATCAAGGCAAAGTCGCCGGAAGCCAGCGACAGCCATGCCAGCCCAAGCTGACCCTTGTGCAGAGCCAGGGCCAGCAGGCGGTTTTCGCGTTTGTCGTCCAGCAGGGCGGTATCGGTGAGCGTGCCCGGCGTGACCACGCGCACCACCTTGCGCTCGACCGGCCCCTTGGCATTGACTTCGCCCACCTGCTCGCAGATGGCCACCGATTCACCGAATTTCACCAGCCGCGCCAGATACTGCTCAGCGGCATGGAACGGCACACCGGCCATGCGGATTGGCACACCGGCCGATTGGCCACGCGTAGTCAACGTGATATCGAGCAGTTTGGCCGCACGCACTGCATCGTCGTGGAACAACTCGTAAAAATCGCCCATGCGGTAAAACACCAGCTTGTCCGGGTGATCCGCCTTGATTCGCAGATACTGCTGCATCATCGGCGTGTGTTTTTCCAGCCCGTCTGACTCTGCCGTTGTGCTCTCACCTGCTTTGCTGATGCGCTTTACCATGCCTTCAACCTCATGCCGGGCGGCCCAAACCATGGCCACCGAAAAAATCAAAACCGCGATTATCCAATGTCTGGCCCGGTGCAAGGTAGAAAATTCAGGCTTGCCCTGTGTTGATCGTGGCGTTACGCTGCCCTGCTTTTGGCCCTGGACCTGTCTCAGAAGACGAGCAAGCCAAAGCAGGTGGCAGGAGGACAGCACACAGGAACCGGAATGTAGATGTGAGTACATGAGGATTCCGAATACTGCCCGACTGCCAGATGCGACGGCGCAGCCGTCTTATGAAACAGGTTCTTAATATGAAAGTGGAAATCATGTCCAACACCCCCGCCTGCCCGCAATGCACCCTGGAAAACACCTACCCGGATGGCGACAACTACGTGTGTGCCGACTGCGGCTTTGAATGGCCGGCCAACGCGGTATCCACTGCAGAAGACGATGACAGCGCCGTTGTGAAAGATGCCAACGGCAATGTTTTGGCTGACGGTGATGCAGTAGTGTTGATCAAGGATCTGAAGGTCAAGGGTTCTTCCATCACGCTCAAGCAAGGCACCAAGATCAAGAGTATCCGTCTCGTAGGCGGCGATCATGAAGTAGACTGCAAGACCGACGCCGGCAGCTTCATGCTAAAAGCCTGCTTCCTGAAAAAAGCCTGAGAACTTGTCCACGATCTTGCTGCAAGGCGATGATCAAGCTCTGAATCAAACAGCCAGGCTCCACCGGGCCTGGCTGGCGCAGTGACTTCTCCACAACTGATGGCGTACCAGGCATCTCCCGCCAGATATGTACATTGGCCATGGCCCGTATTTTGCCCTGCAGCAAAAAAACCATGATCATTGCATGGTAAATTCCTTACCGCATTTCTGCATTACCCCCACAAACCCGACAAGGAACACCATGAAACTCTCGACGCGGCTTATGCTGATCGTCCTGTGCACGGTTGTTGGCCTGATCCTGATGGCAGGCATGGCCGTACGCGATATTCATTCCACCATGCAAGAAGAGCGCGGCAACCAGATTCGCACCCTGTTGCATTTGTCCCGCGGGGTCTTGCAGGAACTGCACGAGCAGGAAAAGGCCGGCACGCTGTCGAGAGAACAGGCACAGCAGCAGGCTGTAACGCTGCTGAGCAGCATGAAGCATGGGGGTGATTACCTGTTTGCCCGCAATGGCGAAGATGTCTTTGTCGCCCACCCGGATACCAAACGCCTGGGCAAGCAGGATGTTGGCAGCAAGGTGCCAGATGGCCGTACCACGGTTCAGGTTTATCGGGATGCCCTAGCCCAATCGGACCCGGCACTGGTCACAATCTATACCAAGAAAGCAGGCAGCCAGAGCGAAGAGGTCTTCCCCAAGCTCAATGGCGTGACGCATTTCGCGCCATGGGGCTGGACCTTGGGCACCGGCTTTTTTGTCGATGACATCGAACAGGCTTTCTACCGGCACGCGCTGAAACTGGGCATTTTCAGCCTGGTGGTAATTCTGGTTGCGGTTGCACTGGCGGCAACCTTGTCGCGCCTGATCTATGCACAACTCGGGGGTGAACCTGCCCTGGCGATGCAGGCCACCACCAGAATCGCCGAGGGTGATCTCACCCAGAGTTTGCCGCAGGCACCGGAGGGAAGCTTGCTGCATGCGCTGGCCCGCATGCAACAGCATCTGAAAACCGTGATCCATACCATCGTGCGCGATGCGGACGCCGTTAGCGCGGCCTCGCGTGAAATCGCCGACGAGATGAAAATCATCAGCCGTTCTGCCGAACAATCAGCGGAAGCCACCTCTTCTTCGGCCGCAGCCATCGAGG
This sequence comes from Formivibrio sp. oc-25, assembly GCF_055810895.1. Lineage (NCBI taxonomy): Bacteria > Pseudomonadati > Pseudomonadota > Betaproteobacteria > Neisseriales > Chitinibacteraceae > Formivibrio > Formivibrio sp. oc-25. The sequence continues at coordinate 18,934 of NZ_JBVVOL010000021.1, forward strand.
AAATGACCGTGAGCATCGGCCTGATCGCCGAAAACGCACAGGAAGGGGAACGCAATTCGAGCCGCACGGCTCAACTGGCCGATATCGGTGAAGCACGGGTGCATGCGGCGTCCGATGCCATCCAGCACATATCCGGACAGATCAACACGGCCACGGACAAGATCGCCAGCTTGTCCGGTCGCTCGCGCCAAATTGGCGGCATTGCCGGCACCATTCAGGAGATTGCCGAACAAACCAATCTGCTGGCACTGAATGCAGCCATCGAAGCCGCCCGCGCCGGCGAGCAGGGGCGCGGCTTTGCCGTGGTGGCCGATGAAGTGCGCAAACTGGCCGAACGCACTGCTGGTGCCACGCAGGAAATCACGCAAGGCACCCTGGCCATCCAGAATGATACCGATTCGGTGGTGGACAGCATGCAGGCCATCCGTCCGCAGGTTGAACATGGCGTACAACTGGCCAACGAAGCGGCACAAGCCTTGCAGGATATCAAGAGCGGCAGCCACGATACCTTGGTCAAGATTCAGGACGTTGCCCACGCCACAGCCGAGCAGCGCGCCGCCAGCAACAACATCGCCCAGAACATCGAACGTGTTGCCGGCATGGTGCACCAGTCCGACCATGCGGTACGCCAGGCCGGGGAAACGACCGAGAAGCTGGCGGAACTGGCCGGGGATCTGCATGCCACGGTATCGCAATTCCGGCTTTAACCAGAAACAAGCACAGACCGGGGATCACCCGGCGTAACCATCTCAATACAAAGGAAAGGGAGTTTTATGGCTTACTTCAACTGGACGGATGATCTTTCCGTCGGCAATGCGCAAATCGACCATGACCACAAGCAACTCGTCAATCTGGTCAACAAACTGTATGACGCCATGAAGGCCGGGCAAGGCAACAGCGTGCTGGGCGGCATTCTGGATGAATTGATCAAATACACAGCCAGCCATTTCAAGCGTGAAGAAATGTTCATGCAGCAGATCGGTTATGCCGACATGGCCGCCCACAAGGAGGAACACGTCAAGCTGGTGAACGACGTGCTGGATTTGCAAACCCGCTTCAAATCCGGCTCCACCACCTTGTCGGTCAGCGTTTTCAATTTCCTGGGTGACTGGCTGCGCACGCATATCAAATCGCGCGATGCCAAGCTTGGGCTGGCACTGGCCGGCAAATAAGGGCCACAACATCTGATGAATCAGGGGGCGAATCACCGCCCCCTTTTTTGTCGGATCAATTTTTGCAGCCTTGAACAATCCGGCCCCAGGGCTGACAATCGCCCCCTTCCTTGCCTGCCTCGCCACGTGGCAGGTACATTGAATCAAGGCTTTCGCATGAATACCCTCCCCACTATCAATCTGATCGTCCACAAGCTCGTCAAGGAGGCGCATGGCCCGGCTAGCCTGGAATTGCGCCAGCAGGAAATGGCCATCACCCCGCTGACCGAGCAACTCGTCACGCAACTGAACGAGCTCTATTCGGCCAAACCGGCCAAGGGATTCGGCAAATTTGAAACCGATGCCGGGCAATTTCCGACCGAGCAACTGCTGCGTACCTACGTGCAGGAACAGACACTCGATTTCGTCCAGTTCAGTCAGCAAATGATGCAGCTGCTGCAAACGCGTGTTGAGGAAGAAAACCTGGCCTGCGGCGGTTATGTGCTGTTTGCGCGCATGCGCCACAGTGCCGCCGCCGATACCCTGCTGGTTGCGATCATTACCGAAGCCATCGGCATGGCCATGACCGAACAGCTGGACATGCAGGAAAGCCTGTACCTGGACATGGCCAACCTGCGCGCAGCCGGGCGCATCGATCTGGCGGCCTGGCAAAGTGACAGCGGCCGCTATATCAGTTTTCTGAAAGGCCGCACCGATGTCGCCAACTACTTCAAGCTGTTCCTCGGTTGCAATGATGTCGTGGCGGCGTTGAAGGAAACCCAGAAACTGATCAAGGGGATTGAGCAGTTTGCCGAAACGCAACAACTGGAACCCGAAGCACGCAATCAGCTGTTTGAGGAAGCACACCGCTATCTGGATGATCTGGGTGAAAACGACCTGCCCTGGAATGTAGATAGCGTGGCCAGCGTGCTGTGCCCAGAGGCACCGGAGGCGCTGCGCGCCACCCTCAATGATGAACAACTGGGTCTGAGCGGTGGCTGCATTCCGGATCGCCGCGCGATTCGCCCGTTGTTGCGCTTCAAGGGCGCAGCATCGAACTGGAAGCTGGAATTCAACCGCAGCAGCCTGCGCAATGGCGATGTGATCTACAACCGCAATAACGACACCATCGTGCTCTACAACATCCCTGACGAGCTGAAGCGGCAGTTACAGGCCGAATCCGGCAACAACGAATGATCCGGATTCTGCTTTTCCTGCTGTGCCTGAGTACGCCATCGCTGGCACAAACCCTGAACGGGCGCGTGGTAGGGGTCAATGATGGCGATACCCTTACCCTGCTGGTGGCTCGTCAGTCATATAAAATCCGCCTGGCCCAGATCGATGCGCCGGAAAAGGGGCAGCCGTTTGGCGAGCGCTCGCGCCAGTCGCTGGCCGAACTGGTCTTCGGTCAGGAAGTCAGCGTCGAGGTCGAAGCTGAAGACCGCTATAAACGGCTGGTCGGCACGATCAGACGCAATGGCAGCAATATCAACCTGCAGCAAGTGCAGCGTGGCATGGCCTGGGTCTATGTGCAGTATGCGCATGATGCCGGGATGCTGGCAGCAGAACAGCAGGCACGTGCGGCAAGTCGCGGTTTATGGTCGCAGCCCGATCCGCAGCCACCGTGGCAATGGCGCCGCCAGCAGAAAAAAGACAACGACTGGGATTGGCTGCTCGGTCTGTTTCTGGATCAGCAAAAGTCACGCACTACCGCTGCAACTGCCATGCGCTGCGGCAACAAGCTAAGCTGTAATCAGATGAAAAGTTGCGAGGAAGCACGCTTTTACCTCACGCAATGCGGGCTGGACAAACTGGACGGCAATCGGGACGGTACACCGTGCGAAGCGCTTTGCCGTTGAAACCCTGTCGCCGCAGACGTTAATCCGTTTGCAGCGGCTGTCCTCGTGGTCCATGCGCAATCAAACGCAAGCAGTATCAATGCCTGAACAGGTTATCAGCCAAGGATGCAACGATGACCCAGCAAGATACACTTTATATCGCTCGCGATGCAGCCGAAATCGCGGCCAAGCGCCTGCGGCTGAAACAGACCCGGCATACCGCCACCGGCTTGCTGTTGCTGATGACGGCGCTGTTTCTGGTCAGTACCTATTTTGAGGCAAGTCATCCGGCGCTGCCTTATGTGGTGGCCTTCAGCGAGGCCGCCATGGTGGGTGCGCTGGCCGACTGGTTTGCCATCGTGGCCCTGTTTCGCCGGCCGATGGGTTTGCCGATCCCGCATACCGCCATCCTGCCACGCAGCAAGGGCCGCATTGCCGACAACCTGGGCAGCTTCATCCAGAGCAATTTTCTTTCCACCGAACGCATTCTGGGCAAACTGCAAGAGTTCAACCCGGCAGCCCGTTTGTCGCTGTGGCTCAACAAGCCCCAGACGCAGAAACGCATGGGCAGCCTGGCTGTCCGCGCCGCCTCCTATGCCCTGAATGTGCTGGATGACCGGCGGGTGCTGGCGTTTCTGCAAGGCAGCATCGTCGCGCAATTGCAAAAACTCGACCTGTCACGTTTCAGTGGCGATCTGTTGCAGATACTCACCAGCAACGGCCGCCACCATGCCTTGCTCGATGAGCTGCTGCAAGAGATCGATCGCCAGCTCGAACGCCCGGAAGTGCGTTCGCGCCTGACCGAGCTCATCGCCAGCGAGCTGGATTTCCTGCGCTATATCCGCCTGGACCACGCAGCGAGCCGTTTTGTCGTGGAAAAACTGGTGCGTGGCATGCAAAAGGAATTGCAGGGCATGCATGCCAATCCGGATCACGCCCTGCGCATGCGCTTCGATCAGTATGTGGCCGGTTTCGTGGAAAAGCTGAAACACGATCCGGAGTTCCAGCACAAAGGCGAAGCCATCAAGCTGGAATTGCTGCAGCATCCGGCGCTTGCCACCTATGCCCAATCACTGTGGCAGCAGTTTGTGACCTGGCTGCATGCCGACCTGCACCGCACCGATTCCACCTTGCGCGCGCACGTTGTTGAACTTGCCGCCACCCTGGGACAACGCCTGCAGGAAGACCCGGCGCTGCAGGGCTGGATCAACGCGCAGATAGCCGAAGCGGCACCCGCACTGATCGAGGAGTATCGCGACAAGATCGGCCAATTCATTGCCGAGCAGTTTAAGGCCTGGGATGACCGCTACATGGTGGACCGGCTGGAATTGAACATCGGGCCCGACCTGCAATTCATCCGGGTCAACGGCACGCTGGTAGGTGGCTGTATCGGCCTGCTGATCCACGTTGTAAGCCTGATGCTGCAACAAGGCGCGCCAATTTATTAACCTGGCCCTTGAATTCATAGGGTTCATCATGCAAAAACCACGCTGCCACAGGTCGGGCTTTAACCTGACAGCCAGGGGCCGTGGATGTCGGAATGAATTCCGACCTACGGCGAGGTCGGTAAATTCAAGGGCCACCTTAGGCTCTGTTGACATTTGATTAATTTTTACGCGGCTGGGGTCTTTTGCTCCATTACGGCGTTATTTCCCAGGCCGCGGTACGGGTACCGCAAGTGGGAAATAACGCCGTAATGGAGCAAAAGACCCCGCCGCCCGAAGGGCAAGTCCGCCAATCTTGCCGGATGCTTTGTCGTCAATGCTCGCAATACACCGGTATTGCTGGCGCCTGGCTTCTCGCCCCGGCAAGTTGGCGGGCTTGCGTAAAAAACAATCAAACGTCAACAGAGCCTAATAGTGGGCTGTATCAGACAATATTGCGGGGAAACCCAACACCTTGATTCGGCAACGGAAAAGGATTGGTGTCAGCTGCTACATCTGTAGCAGCTTGTCCCAAGCGGGCTCGGGCCCCAGGCGCTCGGCCAGGAAATCCAGCAGTGTGCGCAAGGCCGGCGGCAGGTAGCGGCGCGAGGCATACACGCCATGGATGCCCATTTCCAGCGGCTGCCACTGCGGCAACACGGTAACCAGTGCGCCGGAATGCAGCAAGGGTGCAGCCAGATAGGTCGGCTGCATGCTGATGCCGGCCCCGGCCAGTGTCACTTCCAGCAAGGTGGAAACTTCGTTGGCGCTGATATTGCCACTGACTTGTACACTTTCCGGCATGCCGTTGCGACTGAAACGCCACTGGCTCTTGCCGAAATGGGCATAGGTCAGGCAATTGTGTTGGGCCAGATCTTCCAGCCTTTGCGGAATTCCGTTCTTTTCCAGATAAGCCGGCGTTGCACAAATCACTGACCGGCAGGGTGCCAGTTTGCGTGCCACCAGGTTCGGGTCCAGATCGTTGCTGATGCGTATGGCCAGATCGATGCGTTCTTCCACCAGATTGACCGTGCGGTCCAGCAACTGCATGTCCACCTGCACCAGCGGGTAACGCGCCACATACTCGGCAATCGCCGGCGCCAGATGCAGCCGCCCGAACGACATCGCGGCAGTGATCCGGATCAGCCCCTTGGGTTCAGCGTTGCGCATGCCGGCACTGCTTTCCAGATCGCTCACCTGCGCCAGCACCTGACGGCAACGCAGCAGGCAATCCTGCCCGGCATCGGTCAGGCTCAGACGGCGCGTGGTCCGATGCAGCAGGCGTTCACCCAGCCATTGCTCCAGCTCGGCCAGATAGCGCGTGACCATGGCGCGCGACATGTCCAGATTTTCTGCCGCAGCCGTCTGGCTGCCACTATCCACCACTTCGGCAAACACACGCATTGCGGTGATTCGGTCCATTATTTGATCGATCCATGCAACAAATATGCGATTGATACGCGGTTTTTTGCTGTATTTCAAGCAACTAGAATGCAATCACTCTCTACACATCGCACAAGGAACCGAAAATGAAAATCGCCCTGATCGGCGCTACCGGCAACATCGGCCAGGAAATCGCCAAGGAAGCACAACGCAAACAACACACCCTGACCGCGCTGACCCGCAGCGACAAATCTCTGCCAGCCGAACTTGCCGGCGCGCAACAAAAAGTCGTCGATATTCTCGATGTCGCGGCACTGACCGAAGCGGTACGCGGCCACGATGTCATCGCCAGTGCCTATGGTCCGGACATGGCTCAGCCGATTGCCCCGAATCAGGTGGCGGATGTGGCGCGCGCCCTGATCGCTGCCGCACGCGCGGCCGGCATCAAGCGTGTGGTGGTCATTGGCGGCGCGGGCAGTCTGGAAGTGGCGCCGGGCGTGCAACTGGTCGATACTCCGGGATTCCCGCATGCTTACAAAGCGGTCGCGCTGGCGCATCGTGAAGCCCTGAATGTTTTCCGCAATGCGACCGATCTGGACTGGACCTTCTTTGCTCCGGCAGCGGTCATTGCTCCTGGCGACAAAAAAGGCAATTACCAGGTAGGAGAAGGCAAGCTGCTGACGGATGCAGCCGGCAATAGCGCCATTTCCTACGCGGATTACGCCGAAGCCTTCGTTTCCGAGCTGGAACAGGGTACGCATCGCCAGGCCATCGTGACCGTTGCATATCGCTGAGATCCGGTTCAAAGCGATCAGGAGACATCATGCCCCACCCTACCCTGCACTATATCCACGATCCGTTTTGCGGCTGGTGCTATGCGGCGGCGCCGTTGCTGTCGGCCGCCCTGCAAATTCCGGGCTTGCAAATCGTACTGCACGCTGGCGGCATGATGTCCGGAGCCAACCGTCAACAGGTCACGCCGCAACTTCGCAGTTACGTGATGCAGCACGATGCCACCATCGCGCGCATGAGCGGCCAGCCGTTTGGCGATGCCTATTTCAACGGCTTGTTGCTGGATCAGAACGCGGTATTTGATTCCACACCACCCATCACGGCCATTCTGGCCGCCGACGCGCTCGGCGGGCATGGGCTGGAACTGCTCAAGCGCATCCAGACCGCGCATTATGTGGAAGGACGCAAGATCGCCGAGTTTGCAATCCTGCAGGAACTGGCGATCGAGATTGGCCTGGATGCCGATGCGTTCAACAAGGCGTTTCAGGCCTCGACCGGCGCTGCAACCGAGCGCCATCTCGCAGCCAGCCGGCACTTGCTGCAGACAATCGGCGGGCGTGGGTTTCCAACGCTGGCACTGGAAATCGATGGCAAGCTGGAACGACTGGATATCAGTGCTTGGTTGGGCAATCCGCAGGGCTTTGCCCAACAGCTGAAGCAAGCACTACCCGCAAACACAAACGCCAAACCGGCAGAAGACTTTTCCTGCAGATCAGACAGCTGTGGACTGCCTGAATAACCTGCCGCCCGCCAATAAAAACGCCGTGTTCATACGAACACGGCGTTTTATCTATCCCGACGACACGTCAGGTCAAACGTGCTGGCGAATCACCTGCAACATCTGGCCGAATACACGCGGGTTGCCGCAGAGCACGTTGCCGCTTTCGAAGTAGCCTTCTTCGCCATGGAAGTCGGTCACCAGACCACCGGCCTCGGTCACCAGCAGCGAACCGGCAGCCAGATCGCACTGCTTCAGGCCAAACTCGAAGAAACCATCAAAACGGCCGCAGGCCACGTAGGCCAGATCCAGCGCGGCAGCGCCTGGACGGCGCACACCACCAGCCTTTTGCGTCATGTCGCGGAAGATAGCCTGGTAGGTGTCCAGATTCTTGAAATCGGTATAGGGAAAGCCAGTACCTACCAGCGCGTCGGACAACTCGCGCACTTTGGAAACGCGCAGACGGCGGTCATTCAGGAAGGCGCCCACGCCACGGGTGGCGGTGAACAGATCATTGCGGCAAGGATCATACACCACGCCCTGGGTGATCACGCCCTTGTGCATCAAGGCAATCGAGACGGCGTATTGAGGGAAACCATGCAGGAAGTTGGTCGTGCCATCGAGCGGATCGACGATCCACACGTATTCCGAATCGCCGTGGCTGCCGGATTCCTCTGCTAGAATCGCGTGCTTCGGATAGGCTTCGAGGATGGTTTCGATAATGGCCTGTTCGGCAGCACGATCTACCTCGGACACAAAATCGTTGTGGCCTTTTTTCTCGGGCGAGATGAGATCCAGATTATTGGAGGCGCGCTGGATAATGGCAGCAGCACGGCGCGCAGCGCGCACCGCGGTGTTCAGCATCGGATGCATGACTTCTTCCTGTTGGCTTTAAAGAACTTGGCAAACACCCCTCTTGCGACAGGCATTTACCTAACAAATTGAATTTCGACGCGATTCTATCATTTCCCGGCTCATGAATAAACCAGACACCACCAATTCCACCGCCTGCCTCGATCAGTTTCGCGTGGTACTTTCCCACACCTCACACCCGGGCAATATCGGCTCCACGGCACGGGCGATGAAGACCATGGGCTTTCGCCACCTCTATCTGGTCAACCCCAAGGAATATCCGTCGGAGGTGGCGCGCTCGATGGCCAGCAACGCCGATGACGTGCTCGATGGCGCCATCGTCGTCGGCTCGCTCGAAGAAGCGCTGGCCGGCACCAGCCTGCAAGTCGCCATGACCGCGCGACGGCGCGAACTCACCCAGCCGCTGCAGACACCGCGCCAGCTTGTGCCCGAGCTGATCGCACACGCCAAGGCCGATGCGCAGATCGCGCTGGTCTTTGGTACGGAAATGTCGGGACTGACCATCGACGAAGTGCGCCTGTGCAACCGCATGGTCACCATTCCGACCAATCCGGATTACTCCAGCCTGAACCTGTCGCAAGCCGTGCAGGTGCTGTGTTACGAACTGCGCGCCAGCGTACTCGACGATGTGTCGTACCTGGCCGAACCGCACAAACTCGCCAGCCATGAATATACCGAGCTGTTTTTCAAGCATCTGGAAGAAACGCTGATCGAGATCGGCTTCCTCAAGCCCGCCCACCCCAAGCGCCTGATGCCACGCCTGCGCCGCCTGTTCCAGCGCACCGGACTGGAACAGGAAGAGGTGGATATCCTGCGCGGCATCTTGCGTGCAACAGTGGAGTTCGAGCGCTACGACCCCAGCCATCCGCGCTATGGCAGTGGCAGAAAATCAGACGTGACGGACAAAAAAGCAGAGTAAGCAAGTATGGGGGCTGGATTTGTACTCCGTTCTCCAGTTGGAGTGCACATCTTGCGGTCTGATCGGGCAGCAACCATCGCCCCGGCACCATGACAACGTGGATGGTGCCTGATCTCCGTTTCCGACTACTCACAGACATGCAAGAACACCCTAAACCCCTTCAAGGCCGCCGAGGAGTGGAGCAAGACAAATTTGCTTGCAAAATTGGCTTGCGACCGACGTAGGGCAGCGCGGAGCGCCGGCCGCCCGGGGGCTGCTTTCTTTGGTTACTTTCTTTGCAGAAGCAAAGAAAGTGACTCACCTGCCGGAGTGAACGCCCGGCTAATCCCGGCAGGCAGTACCGTGCGACCGTCTTACCCTCCTCCCTAGAAGATATGCGCGCCATAACCGCGTACACGGGTGAGATGTGCCACAGGGCAAGGCTAGGAACAGATCCTCAACAAGCTCCCCGCCCGAAACGCCAGCAACTGCCCCGACTCGAATTGCGTCCAGAGCTCGTTATCGGTCAGCGGCTGCGTCGCAATCACCGCCACGCGATCATCAGGCGTGGTGACCTCGGCAAAATCCACGGCCAGATCGGCATCGGCCAGATGCGCCACGGTAAACGGCGCCTGGCGCACGATATACCAGAGCTGCGTGCTGCAGTGGGCAAACAGCGTATCGTGCCAGCCCAGCAGAAAATTGAACGTACCCTTCGCGGCCAGTTGCGCCGCCCATTCTTTCAGGTAGGGATAGAGTGCCTCGGCGGACGGTGCCACCGGGAAGGTGCGCGCAATCTGATCGAGCAGCCAGCAGAAAGCATGCTCGCTGTCACTGTTGCCGATCGGCTGGAAACGCAGCCCGGTGCAATCCGGCATGCCCTCCAGATTACCGTTATGCGCAAAGATCCATTCCCTGCCCCACAGCTCGCGCCGGAACGGATGCGTATTGGCCAGACTCACCTTGCCCTGCGTTGCCTTGCGGATATGCGCGATCACATTGCGGCTCTTGATCGGATATTCGCGCACGAAACGTGCCACCTGCGAAGTCGCGGACGGCTCCGGATCGAGAAACACACGCCAGCCATCTTCCTCGAAAAACGCGATGCCCCAGCCATCGGCATGCTGATCAGTCAGACCACCGCGGCGATGAAAACCCTCGAACGAAAACACGATATCGGTCGGAACATTGCAGTTCATGCCGAGCAATTGGCACATGGCGGTTTTCCTTGCTGCCTGATACGGGCTGAAAACGCAATTATCGCATCAAGCGCCATGCATCACCCACTCAACCACTTGTCGATTTTCGCGCATGGATACATCCTTCTGGCTGACACCGGCAACCATGAGTCAAAGATGCGGTTCTCGGTACAAATCCTGCAGCTATGCCAGCCTATGAGCATCAAGTAGAAACACCGGCGCAAAACCGCCACCGGGCGTGCGGAAATTGGTGGTCTGCCCCGTATACAAGCGGGCGGCGAACAACTGGATGCGCCCGCTGTAGACATAGGCGCGGATATCGTATTTCAGATCATTGGCCGCGTTATCGACCGCGACACGCCGCTCCGATGGTGGCGCAATGGCCTGTGCCACATAATCACCCCTCAGGATCTCCTGCCAGACCCGGTGCGTGAGCTTGTCGCCCCGGTAAGCGGCACGGCTACCGAAACCGCTCGCAGGCTTGAAGAACAAACCCTTGCGCTGCGCCCACAACACATCGGCATTGGCGGGCGAGACAAGCCGCGTGTGCGGCACACCGGCCAGCAAGACTTCTTGACTCGTCTTTGAGACAACCAGCGCCGCCAGTCGCTGCGCATCGCTCATAACAGCCAGATGGCGCTTGTCGGCATACAGCGCATGCGCGCGCGGATGCGGGGTGACGACCACGGCGCCTGCCTCAAACGCCTGGCGCAGCGCAGTACATTCAGGGGTTTCCAAATAGAAATCCGTCAGGCGGTTATAGACCAGATCGATCACTTCGCTGCCCAGCAACAGACGACTGCCATCCCAGCGCAGCTCGCGGAGATCAGCAATCACGGTACGGATGCCGGCGCGCTCGAACAGCTGCTGGAACAGCAGAAATTCCGGATAAAGAAACTGCTGGGCGGGAGATTCATCGACAATTGCGATGCATCGCGGCCTGCCCGCCCTGCCCTGCAGACGCCATTCATTTTCGAACATGGCCAGCAACTCGGCCTCGATCCCAGACAGATCCGTGGCGGGCACCTGCAACGCTTCGACTTCGGCACAGCAGGCACGCTGCGCGCGCGCCAGTGCGGTATTGAGCAGAAAGCCGCCGGCATTGGTGTTGATCTCGATGAGCTGCGGCCCGGCTTCACCCAGATGGAAGTCAAAACCGAAAAATACGCTGCGCGGACCGTGATCCAGCCTGGCGGATTGAGGCGCCTGCGCCAGCACGCGCGCCTGCCAGACTGGCAATGCCACCAGTTCTTCCACGGCTCGCACAATCGCCTCCATGCCTTCGCGCTGCGCGGGCGAGATAAACACCGTGGTCGCGGAAAACAGGTTCGGATGCGTTTGCAGCACGCCTTCGGCACCAAGTTGCCGGAGCAATGCCGCACGATCAAGGAAACTGCACACACAACTCCGGTTCAATGCCTCGGCCGAGGGTGTTCCGTAAAACACGTGCAGAACGGGAGTTGGGTTCTCGCTCATGGACTGACCTCGTCATTCACTTGACGCGCTTGCCCTCGGCATCGACCACCACTTCACCATCTTCCTTGGCAAAAGGTGCTTGCTGTGCAGTCGGCAGAATATCCAGCACCACTTCGGATGGACGGCACAGGCGCGTACCCAATTCGGTGACCACGAACGGGCGATTGATCAGGATCGGGTGCTGTAGCATGAAATCGATCAACTGGTCGTCGCTCCATTTTGGATCGTCCAGCCCCAAATCATCATAGGGCGTACCCTGCTTGCGCAAGACATCACGTACCGTCAGGCCGCTGGCGGCAATCATGGTCACCAGCTCGGTGCGGCTGGGCGGGGTTTCCAGATAAAGGATCACCTGTGGTTCAACCCCGGCATTGCGGATCATGGCCAGTGTATTGCGCGACGTGCCGCAGGCGGGGTTGTGATAGATGGTTACTTGGCTCATTTGTGAATTTCCCATAATTTGACGATTGACGGATCAGGCAACTCGTCTCTCATACCACGGTTTGCAGGTATTGACGATCTTCACCAGCGACAGCATCACCAGCACCTCGACCAGCACATCAACGACAGTCGCCAGCGCAGCGCCACGCCAAGCAGGATCAGGCCATGCGGTTTCTTGCCAACATTCTTCACCGCATGCCAGTCGATCTGGATCATCATCGGATAGATCATCACCCAGATGAACACCGCCACCACCAGATTCACATGCGCGATTTCCAGCGCGGCAATCGCCTGAAAGGCATCGGGTATCAAGAGCCCCAATCCCACCCCGGCCAGAATGCCCAGTGCTACCCAGACCGTGAGATAACGCTCAGACAATCCCATTTCAGCTCCTTTGCAGCTGTTGCGTTTACATGCCTATTAAATATTTGAATGATTCAACAAAATTTAAAATATCGTCACAAAAAAGTGGCCGGATCAGCCCAGCAGGAGCAACAGGCTATCGCAGCACGGCGATGCCGCACACAAATCCGCGCACTGCTCGGGATGCCCGGCACAGCATTCTTCGGTCAGGTAAGCGATCAGATCGAGCATCAGCGGGATATTGGCACAGTAGCGCTGGAATCGCCCCTCCTGCTCCACTGTCAGCAGCTTCGCCTGCGTCAGTGCCTTGAGGTGAAATGAAAGATTGGTGGGCGGCACATTTAGTGTCGTGGCAATTTCGCACGCGACCATGCCTTCCGGACCACGCTTGACCAGCAAGCGGTACACATCCAAGCGCACGCTGGTGACAGCGATTCAAAAATACGGGTAGCAGATTCTTTTTCCATAATGAAATATTTAAATATTTGTTGAAATATAAAAATAATAAGCACGCAGGACATATTGATCTATGGCATCCCCCAAACACCAGAGTTGATGATCCAAAAAAAAACAGCTTCTCAAGCCATGAAAAAAGCCGGCGAACATGCGCCGGCCCAAGCAGGAAGGAGAGGAAGTTTTTATAAATTAAATGGTTAGCTAGCCCCGAATACCATATCGGGCAGGAACAGAACACTGGTCGGCCAGACAATCATCAGTATCACCAAAGCAATCACGGCACCAAGTAGCGGTAGCGCTTCCCACGTATATTCATCCATCGGGCATTTCAAAATGCCACATACCGTGAACATGGCCACGCCGACTGGCGGAGTCATGCCACCTAAGGTGACGCACGTCATCATGACCAAGCCAAAGTGAACAGGATCAATTCCGGCGCGTTGGATGATCGGCATCAGGATCGGGGTGAGCAGCAATACGATTACCGTCGATTCCAGGAACATGCCCAATAGGATAATGAAACTGATCAGCAGTATCATCAGAGCAATCCGGTTATCGGTAATGCCAACCAGGAAAGATGCCGCAGTTTGCGGAACAGCTTCCAGCGTGATCATGTAGCCGATCATGGAGGACAGCATGATGATCAGCATGATCATGCCAATATCGCTGACGCTGTGACGCAAGGCTTCGATCAGCTTCTCAAGCTTCATCTCGCGGTAAATGAACATCCCGACGAAAATGGCATAGGCAACGGCAAAAGCACCAGCCTCGGATGGGGTGAAGATGCCATAACGAATACCGACAATCAGCAAGATCGGGAACATCAAGGCCCATTTGCACTCCCAAGCCCGAGTCAGAATTTCCTTTATGGACGGAATTTTGTCCAATTCTGGCTTGTAATCGCGCTTGCAGGCGACGAAGTAGGCCGTGCCCATCAGGACAATCGTCATCATTACGCCTGGCACCACACCGCCAACAAACAAGCGCCCAATGGAGACGTTACCCATAAAGCCATACAAGATCAGGCCAATACTCGGTGGAATCGTTGCGGTAATCAAAGACCCAACGGAGATCACTGCGCTGGCATAGCCGCGGGTATAGCCTTGTTTAAGCATATCCGGGCCGAGAATGCGCGCTTCCATGGCCGCATCAGCTACAGCCGAACCGGAAACCCCACCCATCAAGGCGCTCAGCATAATCGCAACCTGCGCCAAGCCTCCGCGCATCCAGCCTGTCAGTACCGTAGACAACAAAATTAGGCGTGATGTAATCCCTGAAGCATTCATCAGGTGGCCGGCAAACACGAACAGAGGCACTGCCAGCAAAGGGAAAGATTGCGTGGCAGTAGTAATTTTCTGAATGGCGATTTCTGGTGGTACCGGCCCGAAGATATAGAACATCACCGCTGAAATACCGATGGCAAAGGCAACCGGCATGCCCATAAACATCAGAAACAAGAATAGTAGTGTCAGAATGCCGCTCATTTACATCACCGTTCCATCATGACCTTCAAGAGAAAGTGTTTCGCGACCTGTCAAACCGCGATACAAACGCGTTACCGTCGTAATCAGCATCAGCAAGGCGCCGACCGGAATACTTCCGGTAACCCAGCTATAACTGATACCTACATCACCCAGAATGCGTTCCACATTTTGCAGGGTCAGCTTGGCACCATACCAGATTAAAAAAGCCAAAAAAATGGCGATGGCGATCATCCAGACAATGGCGAGAAATTTCCGAACAGACCGCGAAAAGTGCTTGATTACAATATCAATTTCAATGTGAATATTCTTTTTGAGAGCAAGATCAGCACCTAAAACACAAGCCCAGGCGAAACTGAGTTGAGCCAAATCCACCGCCCAGATTACAGGCGAACCAGCAGTACGAGTTGCTGCTCCAATCAGTACAAAAATAGAAGTTGCCGCGAAGAACGCCATGGCCAGGCGTTCCTCCAGCTTGAAAAGAATGTTGGCCATGGCTTATCCCTTACTTCTTGCCAAGCACTTGATTGACCTGCTTGCGCAGTTCGGTATAGCCGAGCTTGTCGTAAACCACCTTGGTCGATTCCACGAACGGCTTGGTATCGACATTGACAACCTTGACACCCTTGTCTGCCATCATCTTCTCGAAATTGGCGATTGAGTCGATTGTGGCCTTGGAGCCAATATCGCCGGCCTTCAAAGCTTCATCGCGTACCACTTTCTGCAGGTTGGCCGGCAACTTGTCGAACCAAATCTTCGAACCCACCAGGCCAGTGATCAGGCTGATGTGGCCAGTCTTGGTGATATGGGTGACGACTTCATACAGGCGCGAGCCATAGGTAGCAGGGGATTGTGCTTCGGCCGCATCGATGGCTTTCATCTGCAGGGCGGAATAGGTTTCAGCCCAAGGCATCGGTGTTGGGGTCGCGCCGAGCGCACGTACGGTTTCCAGCCATACCGGGGCACCTGGCGTGCGCATGCGTACGCCTGAGAGGTCGGCCGGCTTGCTGACTGGCTTGGTAGTCAACAGATGGCGGTCGCCCTGATACCAGTTGAAGGAGAAAATCTGGTGGCCAGAGGCCTTGCGCAGCTTCTGGTTCCAGTCTTCCATCAGCGGGGACGTTACGATTTTGCGCATTTCGTCAAAGCCGCTGGCAACATAAGGCGCGCCGAGAATGCCGAACTCCTTGACGAACGGAGCCAGACGGCCGCCGTCGACCAGCACTGCAACACCTGCACCGGCACGCGCTTGTTCCAGCACATCCTCATCCGGGCCAAGCTGTGAGCTTGGGAACAGCTTTACACTGATTTTTCCTCCCGAATTCTTTTCCACTCCTTCCTTGAATTGCTGCAAGCCCTTGAACATCGGATCATCAATAGTCAACGCCGAACTTACGTTCAGATTGAAATCAGCGGCATATGCGCTGGCAGACACGAGAACAGAGGCCACTGCAAAAGACAGCAATTTGATCTTCTTCATGGTTTTTCCTTGATCACACGGGTGGTTGAACTGACTGCTTTGGCTTTTCCCATCCAAAGAGTGCTTGAATGGTAGTATGCTTTTTGTGATAATGCAACTGCTTTGTAGCGATGAGAAAGTAGGCTACATCCCAAAATCTGAGCGTTTTTTAGGTGATTCACACTAAAAAGCCAAAGATTTTTGTTACTTTGTGCCGATTAACGGCAAACTGCCATACCAATTTACCGGTATCTTGTATAGGAGATGTCTGATGAAGATTGTTGACGCCAAAGTCATTGTTTGTTGTCCGGGCCGTAATTTTGTAACCCTGAAGATCACCACTGACGAAGGCGTGGTGGGCTGGGGGGATGGCACGCTGAATGGCCGCGAACTGTCGGTGGCCAGCTACCTGCAGGACCATGTCTGCCCGCTGCTGATTGGCCGCGATCCGCAGAAGATCGAGGACACCTGGCAGTATCTGTACAAGGGCGCGTACTGGCGCCGCGGCCCGGTCACCATGTCCGCCATTGCTGCCGTCGACATGGCGCTGTGGGATATCAAGGGCAAGCTCGCCAACATGCCGGTCTACCAGTTGCTGGGCGGCGCTTCGCGCGAAGGCGTCACCGTTTACAGCCACGCTACCGGCCGCGATATCCCGGAAACGCTCGACGCATTCGCCAAGTACAAGGAAAAGGGCTTCAAGGCGATCCGTGCCCAGTGCGGCGTGCCGGGCATGAAGTCGGTCTACGGCGTCTCCAAGGGCGGTGCGTATGAACCCGCCACCAAGGGTTGGCCGGAAGAACAGGTCTGGTCGACCGAGAAGTACCTCGATTTCGTCCCGAACCTGTTTGCCGCGATCCGCGACAAGTTCGGTTTCGACACTCACCTGCTGCACGATGTGCACCACCGCCTGACCCCGATCGAAGCCGCGCGTCTCGGTAAATCGATCGAAGACTACCGCCTGTTCTGGATGGAAGACCCGACCCCGGCTGAAAACCAGGAAGCGTTCCGCCTGATCCGCCAGCACACCGTCACTCCGATCGCCGTCGGTGAAGTGTTCAACTCGATCTGGGACTGCAAGGACCTGATCGAAGAGCAGCTGATCGACTACATCCGCATGACCATCACCCACTCTGGCGGTATCACCCACATGAAGCGCATCGCCGACCTGGCCGCGCTGTATCAGGTGCGTACCGGCAGCCACGGCCCGTCGGATCTTTCCCCGGTGTGTATGGCTGCGGCACTGCACTTCGATCTGGCAATCCCGAACTTCGGCATGCAGGAATACATGGGCTACCACGCCGAAACGCTGGACGTGTTCAAGGTGAACTACACCTTCGACGACGGCCTGATGCATCCGGGCGAGTTGCCGGGCCTGGGTATCGACTTCGACGAAGAACTGGCCAAGAAGTACCCGTACGAACCGGCTTACCTGCCGGTCGCGCGCCTGGAAGACGGCACCTTGTGGAACTGGTAATTGATTGACTGCGCCGGCGAATAGCTGCCTCCCGAAAAGGGATTTGTTTCGCGGCATCGGGCGGTGCGTTTCATCCGACTCGTCGAATCAATCCATCGCTCATTTTTGATTTTTATCCCGGATATGAATCCGGCTCATTCCGACCACAAACATAAATACAAATACTTGTATGGAAGGTACGCCTTCCATACAAGAAACTTCTCACCTCAAGGAATCGTTCACCATGCGTTTGTCCAATGAAAACCTGCAGCATTTGCCTGAATCGATCAAACGTCCGGCTTATGATCGCAGCAAAGTTACCACCTCCATACTGCATCTGGGTTTGGGGGCATTTCATCGTGCGCATCAGGCCATGTATACCGATGCCGTGCTGTCCTCTGGCGATCTGAACTGGGGTATTGCTGGCGCAGGTGTCATTTCTGCCGACATGAAAGATGCGCTGGCCCCACAGGATGGCTTGTACACGTTGTATGCGCGTGGTGCCGATTTTCATGAGGCGCGCGTGATCGGTTCGATTACAGAATTGTTTGGCGGCGCAGAAGAAGCGGATCAGGTGGTTACACGCATGAGCGATCCGGCGATTCGCATCGTCAGCATCACCGTAACGGAAAAGGGTTATTACCTGGATCCAGCAACCGGCGAATTGAACCTGAATGCACAGCCGATCAAGAACGATCTGGCCAACCCGGAACATCCCACCACGATTCTGGGCATGATCGTGCGCGGTCTCGATCTGCGCCGTCAGCAGCAGATTGCGCCGTTTACCGTGATGAGCTGCGACAACCTGCCGGCCAACGGCATTCTGGCCCGCAAGGCGGTCATCGGCTTTGCGCGTGAATTCGATGCAGAACTGGCGGCCTGGATCGAGAAAGAAGTGGCCTTCCCCAGCACCATGGTAGACCGTATCACGCCCGCAACCACCGATGCGGACCGCGCGATGGTGAACGAGCTGATCGGGATGGAAGATGCCTGGCCAGTGGTGACGGAAGAATTCTCGCAGTGGGTAATCGAAGACAACTTCACCATGGGTCGCCCCGACTGGACCCTTGGCGGCGGGATCTTCTCCAACGAGATCGAATGCTGGGAAAACATGAAGCTGCGCTGCCTCAATGGTGCGCATTCGACATTGGCTTATCTGGGCCAACTGTTTGATCGCGATACCGTGGCATCCGCCATGGGTTTTGATCTGATCACCGATACGCTCGATACCCTGTGGCTGGAAATCCGTGAAGTGCTGCACGCGCCACAAGGCGTGAATACGGCGGACTACGTGGAAAGCCTGAAGCAGCGCTTCCGCAATCCGAATTTGCGCCACCTCACGGCACAGATTGCTTCGGATGGCTCGCAAAAATTGCCGCAGCGCTTGCTGGCACCCCTGCGCGAGCGTATTGCGAAGGGGCTGACATCACCCGCCATCGCGACATCTGTCGCTGCCTGGATTCATTTCATCGTGAAAAGCGCGCATGCCGGTCAGCCGATCAATGATCCGATGCGTGAAGAACTGGTGCGTTGTGCATTGCTCTCCAACAAACCGGATGAAATCGTGGCCAACCTGCTGGGGATCGAGAAGATTTTCGGTGCCGACCTGCCCGCCAATGCCGCATTTGTGGCGGCCGTGCTGCAGAAATTTGAATGGCTGCGCAGCGAAAAAGGCATCAATGCCTCTCTTTGAAATTATCCAGGAACAAGTTCTAACCCATATTGGGGCGCAACAGGCTGGCGACAGAAATCGCCAGCTTTTTTGCACCAACCGGATTGAGGATAAGCATGACCAAGCCATTCATGGATGAGCATTTCCTGCTGAAATCATCCACGGCACAAAAGCTGTATCACGAATATGCCGAACACCTGCCTGTGGTGGACTATCACTGCCATCTTTCCCCCCAGGAAATTTACGATAACCAGCCGTTTGCCAATATGACTCAGCTCTGGCTGGGTGGCGATCACTACAAATGGCGTTTCATGCGCTCTGCCGGGCTGCGTGAGGAATACATCACAGGGAAACAAAAAGACGAGGCCAAATTCAAGAAATTTTGCGAGATTCTGCCGCAGGGCGTCGGCAATCCGCTCTATCACTGGAGCCATCTCGAACTTCAGCGCTATTTCGGCATTCACGAACTGATTTCCAGCGAGAGTTCCGATGCAATCTGGCAGGCCTGCAACGCACGTTTGCAGCAGCCGGACGCTTTGCCGCGCGCACTTATCCAACGTTCCAACGTCAAGGTTGTCTGTACCACGGATGATCCGGCCGATGATCTTTTCTATCACGCAGCCCTGCATAAACTTGGATTCGAAACCCGGGTGCTGCCAACCTTCCGTCCTGATGTGTATCTCAATATCGGCCAGGCAGACTATGCACGACACCTGACCCGGCTGGCGATGGCCAGCTCAATGTGTATCACCTCGTATGATGATCTGTTGCGGGCACTGGATCAGCGCATTGGATTCTTTGCGGCACACGGCTGTGTGGTGTCGGATCACGGGCTGGATGATGGCGTATTTTTCGAGGCCGCCAGCGATGTGGATGTGCGGGGCATCTTCGACAAGAAATTGAATGGCCAACTACTCACAGATCGCGAGATCGATCAATTCCGTACCGCCATCCTGCTGCATCTGGGCCGGCGTTATGCGGAAAATGGCTGGGCCATGCAGCTGCACATTGGCGCGCAGCGTTCAAACAACAGCAAGATGCGGGAGCGGATCGGACCCAATACCGGTTTCGATTCGATTGCCGACCGGCCCATTTCGCACAATCTGGCGGCATTGCTCGATGCGCTGGATCGTGATGACCTGCTGCCGAAAACGATTCTGTATTGCCTGAATCCGATCCATAACGAAGTCCTGGCAACCATGATCGGCAACTTCCAGGATGGCAGTCGTGCCGGAAAGATCCAGTTCGGTTCAGGTTGGTGGTTCAACGACCAGAAGGACGGCATGATCCGGCAGATGACTGCTTTGGCGCATCTCGGCTGCCTGGGCGCGTTTGTCGGCATGCTGACGGATTCCCGCTCGTTCATTTCCTATCCCCGCCATGAATATTTCCGGCGGATTCTGTGCAATCTGATCGGCGAGTGGGTGGAGGAAGGCGAGTACCCGGCAAACTGGTCGATGCTCAGGCAAGTGATTGAGGGCATTTGCTACCACAATGCCATGCATTATTTCGATTTTGAACGTAAGACAGGCTGATCAAAACGCATAAACCATGGCGGTTATGCCGCCATGGTTTGCTCAGGATTCGAATACGTCAGGATTCTTTTCTGCGATATTGGGCAAGGATTTGATGATCTCGCGCAGATGAGTGCGCATGGCTGCAGCAGCGGCCGTGGCATCGCCAGCCTCGATGCTGTCCACGATACGGGTATGCTGTTCGATGATATGGGCGATAGGTGTAGCATCATCCAGGCTCAGGTAGCGCACGCGATCCATCTGCGCCTTGACGCCCTCAATTACTCGCCAGGCATGGGCGCGCCCCACGGAATAGGCCAGTTCGCGGTGAAAGTCTTCATCGAGTGCCAGAAATTCTTCGTTATGCCCTGGTGGTGTGCTGGCTTGTGCTGCGATGATGTCGCGCAACACCTTGATCTTGTCGGGCAAGGCACGCATGGCTGCTTCCTGCACCACCGCGACTTCAATCACTTCGCGCACAAATCGTGAATCCAGGACATCGGCAACCGAGATCTTGACGACAAACGTCCCCCGTTGCGGCAAAACCGTGACCAGACGTTCTTCCGCCAGTTTGATGAAGGCTTCACGCACTGGTTGCCGGCTCACCGAATGTTTTTTGCTGATTTCGGATTCTGACAATGCTTGACCTGGGCGCAACTCTCCGCGAATGATGGCCTCATGCAACTGGTGGTAGAGCTGGGTACCAATGGACATGGGTACCAGCGGTTGCAAGCGCGAGATTCGTTTGCTGCTGTGATCCAACATGTACTCCCAAGAATGCATTCAAAATGAATAAGCTGATTGTACCATACCAGGTGTAATGCTTTTCCATATGGATACAATGCACCCGGCATTGGGCTGGTCGTTAGCGGTCGCGCTCAGCGACCTCTGGGTGTGACGGGTTTTCTCCGGAGTTTTCGATACGCTCCGGAAAACGTGCGGCGATGTCGGGCAGCGACAGGATGATTTCACGTAGATGCGTTCGTACCGCTGCTGCCGCAGCGACAGGATTGCGGGCTTCGAGCGCGTCAGTTATTCGGGTGTGCTGTTCGATCAGCAGTGAGAGTGAGCGGCTGTCATCCAGACCGAGATAGCGCAGACGGTCCATCTGGGCCTTGATGCTTTCCGTGACACGCCACGCGTGCTGATTGCCTGAAGACAAAATGATGGTGCGGTGAAATTCTTCGTCCAGTCGCAGGAAGGTTTCACAATCATTTTGCTGGGCGGCGATTGTTTGTTGGGTGATCACGCGACGTAATTGATCGATCAGGTCCGTGGGAGCAGTCAGCGCTGCTTCCCGGGCGATGGCAACTTCAATTGCTTCGCGGACAAAGCGGGCGTCAAGAACATCCTCAACCGATATTTTGGCAATGTACGTGCCGCGTTGCGGCAGGATCATGATCAGCTTCGCTTCAGACAGTTTGATCAGCGCTTCTCGCACGGGTTGGCGGCTGGTGGCAAATTGGCGAGCAATTTCCGCTTCTGACAAGGCTTTGCCAGGCGCGAGATCTCCCCGGATGATTGCTTCGCGCAACTGGCGGTAAATCTGGGCCGCCATGCTACCAGCCTGACCGAATGCTGTTTTCCTGCTTGTATTTTTATGACCGGGGACTTGTTCCATCTGCCTTATGCTTCCTATTGGTATCCCAGTATATCACTGAGAGTGCAAGATTTCGGAAGTGATGGACAAGAGTGCCTGTCAGCGGGTGCACGTTACTTACGCAGCTGGCGCAGGCTGGTATTCGGCAGATCAGAACACGCTCGCCATTCGAATGACTGCTGTGCCGGGGTCAATGTCTACACGATAACTGCCAGGGTTGGCATGGTTACCCAGATACACTAGGCTCTGTTGACATTTGATTAATTTTTACGCGGTTGGGGTATTTTGCTCCAGTACAAGGCATTTCCCAGGCCGCGGTACAGGTACCGCAAGTGGGAAATAACGCCATAATGGAGCAAAAGACCCAGCCGCCCGAAGGGCAAGTCCGCCAATCTTGCCGAATGCTTTGTCGCCAATGCTCGCAATACACCAGTATTGCTTGCGCTTGGCTTCTCGCCCCGGCAAGTTGGCGGGCTTGCGTAAAAAACAATCAAACGTCAACAGAGCCTAGCGCATAGCCTTGCCATTCAGAGGTATTCATGGCATAAATAGAACGATCGTTCAATTCATAAAGCCTCTGATTCGCTTCAATGCATTTTGCCGTTGTTCGCTCAGTGTTTGTGAATCCAGATTATTGTTTGCGTACTGTTTGCTGAGTTCGCCACTACCGGGCGACTCGAAGTTTGCCACCTAGCCTGCGTGATGATGGATCTGCCTCGCCGTATTGCCCATCTGGACATGGATGCGTTCTTCGCTTCGGTGGAGTTGTTGCGTTATCCCGAGTTGAGTGGCCTGCCGGTCGTCGTTGGTGGCCGGCGCGACCATGCACCCGTCATTCTGGCAGATGGCACGCGCCAGTTTGCGCGCTTGCGGGAATATGCCGGGCGCGGGGTCGTGACCACATCGACTTATGAAGCGCGCAGGCTCGGTGTGTTCTCGGCCATGGGAATGATGAAGGCAGCACAACTGGCGCCGGATGCCATTTTGCTGCCCGTCGATTTTGACTCGTATCGTCATTATTCCCGGCTATTCAAAGCAGCAGTGGCAGGCATTGCACCGCAGATTGAGGATCGCGGTATTGATGAAATCTATATTGACCTGACCGAAGTCGCTGGAGATTCCGCTGCGCTGGCCATGCGTATCAAGCAAGCGGTATGGACGACGACCGGGCTAACCTGCGCCATCTGCGTTGCCCCCAACAAATTGCTGGCCAAGATTGGATCAGAGTTCGACAAACCGGATGGCCTGACCCTCTTGACCCCGGCGGATCTGCCAGGCCGAATCTGGCCACTGGCCGTATCCAAGATCAACGGAATCGGCCCCAAGGCCAATGCCAAGCTGGACTCCTTGGGCATCCATACCGTGGGCGATCTGGCGCAAGCGGATCTTGGGCTGTTACAGCGGCACTTCGGCCGCAGTTATGCCAGCTGGCTCGCCGATGTGGCACAGGGAAAGGACGAGCGGCCACTCTGCATCGATTCGGCACCCAAATCGATCAGCCGGGAAACCACGTTTGAGCGTGATCTGCATCCGCGCCAGGATCGCGCCACCCTGTCGAATGTATTTACCAGCCTTTGCCAACGTGTGGCCGATGATCTGAAGCGCAAAGGCTATGCCGGACATACTATCGGCATCAAGCTACGCTTTGCTGATTTTCACACAGTAACCCGTGACTTGACCCTACCCACCGCCACGGCGGATGCGCTGGCAATCCGTAAAGCGGCGACCGAGTGCCTGAAACGAATTCCTCTGCATCAAAAGTTGCGGTTATTGGGCGTAAGGGTCAGTGGGCTGGAGGATGCGAATCAACAGTGCGGAGCATTGCACATCCCCATCCAGGGCGAACTGTTCTTTTTTGATGAATGATCAGGTACCGCTACACAAGGGGACCCATCAATATTCCAGCATACGCGGCAGTGTCTTGGCTTGTTCGACCCATTTGGCAACTTCAGCTTCCGAGGTAATCTGGTCATCTTTTTCGATGCCACGACAAATGCTCGCGCCCGCGCCGCCACGTTAGCCCGTGTCAGCACCGATTTGTACCACACCGATCCCTTTGCAGAAATGCACTGCACTACCCATGAAACGAGCGAGGAAGAAAAACGGGGTTAAAGATTTTGAAAAAACAGGCCAGCGTAGGGGAATGTAGTGGTCAAGTTTTTTCGGGCACACCGATAAGTTGTTTTGTTGCCATTTCTCGTTACGCAGGAAATCGGCGATTTCGCCATTTTCCTGCAACGGCTGCAGTCGCATGAAGGCACTGCTGCTCAACGGCCCTCTGCCCGATGTGGTAGTTGTCCACTTCTGGCTTGCAGAGATTCGTGCCGTGGTACCGTATATATCGGGCGTTGTCTGCTGCCAGCTTAATTTGCACTACCACCGCCGACCTTATCCCCGGTCTGCACGACAAATGACGTTTGTGGCCGGATTGCGGCAATTCTTGCTGTTGCTCGCGGGCATCGGCAAAACCGCTCTCTTTCATTTTGGCCATTGAACCCGGGACATATACCCACCATTCAAGCAGCCTTCAACACCAGGCCAAAACCGAGACCCATATGCACAATTCATTGAAAACTGCGCCATTTGCCTCGCAGCATCAAGATTACGACGCCTGGTTTGAGCAGCACCAGGCGGCCTACCTGTCAGAGTTGCTTGCTGTGCGTGCCCTGCTGCCGCTGGAAGGACGCGGACTGGAAATCGGCGTGGGAACCGGGCGTTTTGCCGGCCCATTGGGGATTGGGTTCGGAATTGATCCGGTAGCGGAGATGCTGGGCCATTGCCAAGCCCGCCATATTGCGGTGGTCCGCGCCATGGCCGAAGCACTGCCGTTTGCCAATGCCTGCTTCGATTACGTGCTGGCAGTTACTGCCATCTGCTTCATGAACAGCGTTGATCTGGCGCTGCAGGAAGCGTGGCGGGTACTGCGGCCACGCGGGGCAATCATCATCGGCTTTATCGACCGGGAAAGCCCATTGGGGCAAAGCTATCTGGCCCGCCAGAGCAAGAGCGTATTCTACTGCGATGCGCATTTTTTCTCGGCGAGCGAAGTGGACAAGCTGCTCGATACCACTGGATTTGTCGATCAGGTCTGGTTGCAGACATTGTCTGTACCCCTGGCGCAGAACGGAGAAATTGAACCCGTCAAACCCGGCACAGGATTGGGTGCATTTCTGGTCGTGCGTGCCATCAAACCGTAGAACTGAAACGGATCACATCAGCCAGTCCGGTTTCTGGATCATCACCCCGCCGATGATCAGCAATACCGATCCACCCAGCCCACGCGTAATGTGTGCATAACGTGTATCCAGCCCTGTGATTTCGAGTACCAGCTTGGCCGCAAAGAACCGCAGCAGATAGACGCGGTAGTACCACACCGGCAGTGACGGCAGTAAAACCAGCAGACACCGCACGACAAGTAATTTCCCTCGCAAGGCGGTGAACCAGCACTTGCACATCAGTCATTTCACTATTTTTTTGACGCCTTCAGCTTGGCAAATGCCAGCAACAAACCAGGCAATACTCTCCAGATAGAAACAAAAACAATAATTACATTATATTTATAAATATATTGGAAATATAAGTAGCATAGGCTACTATTTGATCCATCGGGATTCAGGCTGTCGGCAACCCGGCACACAATCGGGCTGCCTGTAATTTTTTCATTCGACACAAGGAATTAACCCCATGTCTTTCACTTCCAAGCTGTTGATTATCGGTGGCGTTGCAGCAGGTGGCTCGTTTGCTGCCCGTGCGCGCCGCCTGTGTGAAAACGCCGAGATCATGGTGATCGA
>NZ_JBVVOL010000022.1:0-44687 GCF_055810895.1 Formivibrio sp. oc-25
TTGAACAGTTTCTGCACGCCGGCTTCGCTGTGATCGATATCCGGGTAGATCTCGGCATAGGTGCCTTCCAGCCAGCTATTGGCCACCAGCCCTGGTCCGCCATGACCCGGACCAGTGATGTAGATCATCGGCTGGCTGCGTTCCTTGATCACCCGGTTCAGGTGCACGTAGATGAAATTCAGCCCTGGTGTGGTGCCCCAGTGGCCCAAGAGGCGCGGCTTGACGTGCTCGCGCTGCAACGGCTCCTTCAGCAACGGGTTGGCCAGCAGGTAGATCTGCCCTACCGACAGGTAATTCGCCGCCTGCCAGTAGGTGTGCATCTTGGTAACTTGATCCTGGGAAAGACGTCCTGCAGTCACGGTTTCACCTCATGATATGGATGGAAACATTTGCCAAGTACGCAGTCCTTGTCGCCTGCGACTGGATTCGTTGCCACAGCCGTCGCAACAGGGGTTTCATGCGGTTTCGCGGGCCCGCCAAAATCCGGTCTGTGAAACCCGCTGATAGTCCTTGCACCTGCCGCCCTGAGTGCCTTCCGATGTTTTTGTATTTTTTGGCTGTGACCGCAGGTAATTCTAGGGGGGGCATCCTTGCCAAAACATAGCTTTATCTGCCAATTCAGTGACCAAAAATTGCTTTTTCTATCATTGGCATCGTGCGATCTGGATTTTTGCAATATCACATCTGGATAAACTAGCCAGCCGGTGCAAATCGTGAATATCACAACCATGACCAATTTCTCACAATGCTAAAATGGCCTGCTGGCTTGACCAGAATCCTCCCCCACAACCTCGTCTGAGCCACCATGCTGCATGAACTCCTGTTGCTTCTTCCCCTATCCTTTGCTGCCGGCCTTATCAATGCCACGGTTGGCGGTGGCGGTCTTGTGATCGTTCCCGGCATGTTCGCCGTGCTGCCCCGCTTGTTGCCCGCTGCCATTTTTGGCACGGACAAGTTTGCCGCTGTGATGGGGCATGCCTTTGCCGCGCGGCAATATGCCATGAAGCTCGATATTCCCTGGCGGTTGGTCATGATGGCAGCCGGCGCGGCATTTATCGGTGCCTATCTGGGGGCACGCGCGATCGCCTATCTGCCGGTCAACTGGGTACGGCCAGGCGTGATCTGCCTGCTGATCGTCATGCTGCTCTACACCTGGCTAAAGCCTGCTTTCGGAGCACAGGATCAGAGCAAGCCACTGACAAAACGCGAATTGGTGGCAGGCTTGCTGGTCGGCATGGCCATCGGCTTCTATGACGGATTTTTTGGGCCAGGCACAGGCAGCTTCCTGATCTTCCTGTTCATTCGCCTGTTCCATTTCGATTTTCTGCGCGCATCGGCCTGTGCCAAGTTCGTCAACATGGCAACCAATCTGGCTGCTTTGTGCTTTTTCATTCCTGCAGGGCATGTTGCCTATCAACTGGCCATTCCGATGGGCATCGCCGCCATGGCGGGTGCCTGGGTCGGTGCACGTCTGGCGCTGCGCGGTGGCAATCAGTGGGTACGCCGTCTGTTTATAGTTCTGGCGATTACACTGCTGGCCAAGCTGATCTTCGATACCGTGCGTACCCTGTAAATCGATCGTTCAATACGCGCCCAGCAAAAAGCCCTGCAATGTCTCCATTGCAGGGCTTTTTATCGCTTGGAAGCAGGTCGGATCAGCTTCCGCCGCCGCCACCTTCAGTGCTTACGCTCTCAAGGAAGCTCTTGAGGCGTTCGGAACGGGTCGGATGACGCAACTTGCGCAGTGCCTTGGCTTCGATCTGGCGAATCCGCTCACGCGTTACATCAAACTGCTTGCCCACTTCTTCCAGCGTGTGGTCGGTATTCATTTCAATGCCGAAACGCATGCGCAATACCTTGGCCTCGCGCGGAGTCAGGGTATCGAGCACTTCGTTGGTAGCTTCACGCAGACCGGCATAGATCGCGGCATCGGCCGGTGCCACCGTGACCGAGTCCTCGATGAAATCACCCAGATGCGAATCGTCGTCGTCACCGATCGGCGTTTCCATCGAAATCGGTTCCTTGGCAATCTTGAGGATCTTGCGGATCTTGTCTTCCGGCATTTCCATGCGTTCAGCCAACTGGTCAGGCGTAGCTTCCACGCCCGTTTCCTGCAGGATCTGACGCTGGATACGGTTCATCTTGTTGATCGTTTCGATCATATGCACCGGAATCCGGATCGTACGTGCCTGGTCAGCAATCGAGCGTGTAATCGCCTGACGGATCCACCAGGTGGCATAGGTCGAGAACTTGTAGCCACGACGGTATTCGAACTTGTCCACCGCCTTCATCAAGCCAATATTGCCCTCCTGGATCAGATCCAGGAATTGCAAGCCACGGTTGGTGTACTTCTTGGCAATCGAGATCACCAGGCGCAGGTTGGCCTCGATCATTTCGCGCTTGGCACGAATGGCTCTGGCTTCACCGGTCGACATCTGTCGGTTGATTTCCTTTAGCTCCTTGACCGGCAATAGCGCGCTGTCTTGCAGCTCTGCCAGCTTGGATTGCTTTTCCATGATGGCGTGCTGATATCGCTCCAGGATTTCCGAATACTTGTGCCCGGCGCTGATTTCTTCTGCCACCCAGGTCAAATCGGTTTCCCGGCCAACGAAGGTCTTGATGAAATGCTCGCGCGGCATTCTGACCTTCTGCACACACAGATCCATGATTTCGCGTTCAAGACTGCGAACATCATCGACCATATTGCGCAACTGATCACACAGCGCTTCCACCTGGCGCGCCGAGAATCGGATCTGCTGGAACTCCTCGACAATGGCTTCGTGTGCCTTGATATAACCCTTGCTGGAAGGCCCTTCTTTTTTCAGTGCCTTGAGCATGGCGTCATAATGCGTGCGCACGATGGCAAATTTCTCAGCAGCCTGCGTCTTCAGCAATTCGAGATTAGCGCTGGCTGCCGCAGACGCAGCACCTTCACTATCCTCATCTTCTTCATCATCGGAACCGGCTTCCAGCTCTTCTTCCGGCAACTCTTCCGGCTCAGCTTCTTCTTCGATCGCATTGGGATCAATAATGCCATCGATCACGTCATCGATCCGGATTTCACCCTGCACGCCCTTGTCGACCAGATCAAGGATCTGCTGCATGGTGGTCGGGCAGGCCGAGATGGCCTGGATCATGTGACGCAAGCCTTCTTCGATGCGTTTGGCGATTTCGATTTCGCCTTCACGTGTCAGCAGCTCGACCGTACCCATTTCGCGCATGTACATGCGTACCGGGTCGGTGGTGCGGCCAAATTCGGCATCCACGGAAGACAATGCTGCCTCGGCCTCTTCCGCGGCATCTTCATCCGCTACGGCAGCCGGTGCATCCGACATGAGCATTTCTTCAGCATCCGGCGCTTCATCGCAAACCTGAATGCCCATGTTGGTGATCATGCTGATCACGCCTTCGATCTGCTCGGCATCGAGCATGTCTTCCGGCAAATGGTCGTTGATCTCGGCATAGGTCAAGTAGCCGCGCTCCTTGCCGAGCACGATCAACATCTTGAATTTTGCCTTGCGTACTTCAGGGTCAATTTTCTCGGATTGATCCCGCTTGATTTCCCGGAAATCCAGGTCTTCCTTTTCGAACTCGTGATCAGCTGCCATGTCTGTGCAACTCTTTGCTTAAATAGCGAAACCGGCAATTATGCCACAACCGGGTCGACCTGTCGTCAGGACATTCCCACCCGCCCAATAACTTCAACTACTTCCGCGCAATCAACGCCAGATATTCGGCCTTTTCCGCATCGGTCAAGCCACCATTGGCGGCGCGATATTCCAATTCCGCATACCGGCCAGCTGCCACCGGCCGCTCCAGATTGCGCCCAGCCGCACGACAGGTATCGGCATACTCCGTTGCCAGATCCTCGGTATCGAACCGTGCAAAAAGCGAACAGGCCAACTGGAAAGAACGGGAAAGCACGGAAAATTCGTCATGTTCGCGCCACGATTCCAGCAATGCCACACCGGTCATTTCTGGCTGCTGCCTCGCACGCGTCAAGACATCGGACACCAGCCTGGCAAAACCATCCTGCGGCCACTGCAGCCAGAACGGCTCGCCATCGCTCGCCAATTTCGGTGCAAACAGCACCAATTGCAGCAAGCTTTGCAGCACATCCTGCCGCGGCCGGCGCTTTTGCGGCGTCAAAGGCACTTCTTTTTCCGCATCCCGCCCGAAACGACGGCCCGTGCGCTCTCGCTCGCGCCCGCCCCAGCCAGGCCGCGCACTACCTTCTCGTCTGGCAACCTGCGGCACCTGATCCTCACGAGGCTCACTACGGCCCTGACCATCAATCACAGCCAGATCATCCA
The DNA here is from genome assembly GCF_055810895.1 of Formivibrio sp. oc-25. Lineage (NCBI taxonomy): Bacteria > Pseudomonadati > Pseudomonadota > Betaproteobacteria > Neisseriales > Chitinibacteraceae > Formivibrio > Formivibrio sp. oc-25. The sequence goes on from NZ_JBVVOL010000022.1 coordinate 4,314, forward strand.
GCGACAACTGACACAATTCCGCCAGGCGCTTCTTCAACAACATCTGCAAGGCCGGCGCATGCGCCATGCGTTGCAGATAAGGCTTGGCAATATGCAAGAGGCGAGCGCGTCCCTCCTCCTTGGTCAAATCCACCTGGGCAGACAATTCCCGCAACAGATACTGCGACAGCGGCAGCGCATCTTGCGCCAGCAAGGTTTCGAAACGCTCACGTCCGAATGCCTGCACATAGCTATCCGGATCATGCTCAGCCGGCAAAAACAGAAAACGCAACTCCTTGCCATCACTCACTTCCGGCAAACTGTTTTCCAGGCCTCTCCAGGCAGCGCGTCGACCTGCCGCATCGCCATCGAAACAGAACACCACTTCATCAGCCAGCTTGAGCAATTTTTTGACATGCTCCGGCGTACACGCCGTCCCCAGAGTGGCCACCGCATATTCGACGCCATGCTGATGCAGCATGACCACATCCATGTAGCCTTCGACCACGAGGACACGTCCTCGTTCACGAATCGCCGCGCGCGCCTGCGGCAATCCGTACAATTCACGTCCCTTCTCAAAGACAGGCGTTTCTGGCGAATTCAGATACTTGGGCTCGCCCGCCCCCATGATGCGACCACCGAACCCAATCACATGGTTGCGCTGGTTCAGGATAGGAAACAAAACCCGATCGCGAAAGCGATCATAACGGCGCTTCGTCTCCTCCTTTTCGACCACCAAGCCTGCTTCGGGCAGCAACTTGCTCCAGTCATAATCAGGAAATATCTGCTTGAGCGCCTGCCAATCATCCCCACCAGGCGCATAGCCGATCCCGAAGCGCGCAGCCGTTCGTCCGGTCACGCCACGCCCTTTCAGATAGGCAATGGCCACAGGCGCCACTTTTAGTTGCGCCCGATAAAAATCTGACGCCTGCTTCAACACATCCAGCAGACTGGGGCCTTCCCGCACTTCAGCGGCCTGTGCGGCATCATCGACCGGCATCTGCATGCCAGCACCCTCCGCCAGGATACGCACGGCCTCCGGGAAATTGACTCCCTGATACTCCATGACGAAGCCAACCGCAGAGCCATGCGCACCACAACCAAAACAATGATAGAACTGCTTGGTCGGACTAACGGTAAACGAAGGGGACTTTTCCTTGTGGAACGGACAGCAAGCCGAATAGTTTTGCCCGGCTTTTTTGAGCGGCAGGTAGCGCTCGATCACATCAACAATATCGACGCGATCCAGCAGGTCCTGGACAAAAGATTCAGGAATGCGCGCCATGTGGCGTTACAACCCCCAACAGTCCTGTTCAACCCAGACGAGACTTGACCAGCTTCGACACTTCACTCATGTCAGCACGCCCAGCCAGTTGCGATTTAAGATCGGCCATGATCTTGCCCATGGCAGGCTGCGATGCACCATGCACCGCAATAGCGGCATCCACTACTGCCATCACCTCCTCTGCCGTCAGGCGCTGCGGCATATAGTGCGAAAGCACGGCGACTTCGGCCTTTTCCTTTTCCGCCAGATCAGCACGCCCGGCCGCTTCGTACTGCTCGATGCTATCCTTGCGCTGCTTGAGCATCTTTTCGATCACCGAAACAATTGCCACATCATCCAGCTCGATGCGCTCATCGACTTCGCGCTGCTTCATGGCAGCCAGCAACAAACGGATCGCACCCAGACGATCCATCTCTTTGGCCTTCATGGCCGATTTCATGTCTTCCTGAATACGCGCTTTGAGACTCATGGCAGCTTCCAAATTTTGCAAAACACAAACACCAAAAGGCCGCACACGTGCGGCCTTTCAGCAGACATACTTGACGATCAGTAAAGCTTGGCGGGCAATTGTTGGCTGCGCAGGCGCTTGTAGTGGCGCTTTACGGCAGCAGCGAGCTTGCGCTTGCGCTCAGCAGTAGGCTTCTCGTAAAACTCGCGAGCACGCAGCTCGGTAAGCAGACCAGTCTTTTCCACCGTGCGCTTGAAACGGCGCATGGCGACTTCGAACGGTTCATTTTCTTTGACGCGAACGGTAGGCATTGACAAATCCTGTATCTATTCTAAACAGCCCACACAGGGCCTGTGCGGAAAGTCGGGTATTATCAAGCAAAGCTGATCAGCTGTCAAAACAGATTTGACCTTTTTAGCCAGGGCGCAACATCCGCCAAACCTTGAGCGCATCCACAGTCTGTGCCACGTCATGCACCCGAATCACGGCGGCACCAGCCTGCGCCGCCAGCACCGCCGCAGCAATACTAGCCGGCATTCGGGCATCCACTGGTCGCCCGGTAATCTGACCAAGCATAGACTTGCGCGACACACCAACCAGAAATGGGCAGCCAAGCCTTTCGATCATTGCCGGCATGGCGCGAAACAAGGCCACATTCTGATCCAGGGTCTTGCCGAAACCGAAACCGGGATCCAGCAAGATGCGATCACGGGCTATGCCCCGAGCCACCGCAGCATCTCGCCGTTGCGCAAGATATACCTCAACATCACGGCCAACGTCCTCATACTCAGGCGCATCCTGCATGGTCCGGGGATCTCCCCGCATATGCATCAGACAGACGGCCGCGCCGAATTGCGCCAGCAAAGCCAGCGCCCCCTCACCCTCCAGTGCTGCAATATCATTGACCAAATCGACCCCTGCCTCCAGCGCGGCGCGCATCACTGCCGGCTTGCGCGTGTCGATGGAAAGAGGCACCTTCAAATCCCGCAATGATTCCAATACCGGAACCACGCGTCGAATCTCCTCCTCAACCGGGACTTCAGCCGCACCAGGACGAGTAGACTCCCCTCCCACATCCAGAATATCCGCCCCGTCCTCCACCAGTCGTGCGGCATGCGCCACAGCCTGATCACGCGAAGCGAAACGTCCGCCATCAGAAAACGAGTCGGGCGTTACATTGACAATGCCCATCACCAATGGGCGCTCCAACTCCAGCACAAAACGGCCACACGACAATCTGCGCATCAGCATCCTCACAAAATAAAAGGCGACGCACCTGCGCCGCCTTTAGAACCTGTCCATATATATTTGCCACGAAGTCCTGATGAAAACCTCACCAAACTCCGTACAGGTACTTACATGCAACCACCCACTCAAGCTTCAGGAGCAGGATTGATTGTCGGCACGGGCGCACTGCCACTGGGCGTATCATCATCGCGCACCGCAGGAGGCTGCTTGGGAATCCAGCCCTTGGGAGGCTGCGGCTGACGCCCTTCCATGATGTCGCGGATCTGCTCGGCATCAATGGTTTCCCACTCCATCAGCGCATTGGTCATGGCCTCGACCTTATCGCTGCTATCTTTGAGAATCTGCTCAGCCAGCGCATACTGCTCATCAATGATGCGACGGATTTCTGCATCCACCTGCTGCATTGTGGCCTCGGACATGTTCTTGTGCGTCGTTACCGAACGCCCCAGGAACACCTCGCCATCATTCTCGCCATAAACCATCGGCCCCATTTTTTCGGACATGCCGTAACGGGTGACCATATCGCGCGCCATCGACGTTGCACGCTCGAAGTCATTGCTGGCCCCGGTTGAAACGCGATGAATGAACAGATCCTCTGCAATGCGTCCACCAAACATGATGGAAATGCTCGACAGCATCTGATCCTTGTACAGACTGAAGCGATCGCGCACCGGCAACTGCCAGGTCAAACCCAGTGCCCGACCACGCGGCACAATCGTGACCTTATGCACCGGATCCGTACCCGGCAGGACATAAGCCACTACCGCATGACCAGACTCATGGTAGGCAGTCGCACGGCGCTCATCCTCGGTCATGACCATCGAGCGGCGCTCCGGCCCCATGAAAATCTTGTCCTTGGCAGATTCGAAGTCGTCCATGTCAACCAGACGCTTGTTGCGACGTGCTGCGAACAACGCCGCCTCATTCACCAGGTTAGCCAGATCCGCGCCCGACATACCCGGCGTACCACGCGCCAGCACATTGGCATCGACATCATTGGCAATCGGAATCTTGCGCATGTGTACGCCAAGAATCTGTTCACGCCCGACGATATCAGGCAGGGGTACCACCACTTGACGATCGAAACGACCAGGGCGCAACAACGCCGGATCCAGCACGTCGGGGCGGTTGGTAGCTGCGATCACGATGATGCCGGAATTTCCTTCAAAGCCATCCATCTCGACCAGCATCTGGTTCAAAGTCTGCTCGCGCTCGTCGTTACCACCACCCAGGCCTGCTCCACGCTGACGACCCACCGCATCGATTTCGTCGATAAAGATGATGCAAGGGGCATTCTTCTTGGCCTGGTCAAACATGTCGCGCACACGTGCCGCACCGACACCTACGAACATTTCCACAAAATCAGAACCGGAGATACTAAAGAACGGCACCTTGGCTTCGCCGGCAATTGCCTTGGCCAGCAAGGTCTTGCCGGTACCCGGGGAACCCACCATCAGGATACCGCGTGGCATGCGCCCGCCCAGGCTCTGGTATTTGGACGGATCGCGCAGGTAATCAACAATTTCCGCCACCTCGGCCTTGGCTTCGTCACAACCGGCCACATCGGCAAATGTCACCGTGTTGCTTGCCTCATCGAGCATGCGCGCCTTGGACTTGCCAAAACTGAATGCACCGCCCTTGCCACCGCCCTGCATCTGGCGCATGAAGAAAATCCACACACCAATCAGCAAGAGCATCGGGAACCAGTTCACGAACAGGTTCATGAGCATCGACGGCTCTTCTTCCGGCTTGGCCTCAAACTTGACATTGTGCTTGAGCAGCGTGTCTACCAGCCGGTAATCAAACGGGGCAAACGAGGAAAATGTCGTGCCATCGACACGCTTGCCGCGTATCCACTGGCCACGCAGCGGATAACCCTCAATGGAAATCGAGGCGATCTTGTCCGACTCCACCTCGACCATGAATTGCGAATATGCCACCACCTGGGCCGTATCCTGCCGCTTGGTGAACTGATTGAACACCGTCATCAGCACCAGGCCGACAATCAACCAGATAGCAACGTTCTTGCCGATATTGTTCACGCCTTGACTCCTGTTGCCCGACCGTCGGGCCATTCACGCCTGATTCTACCGCGTCAGGCCTTTTTCTGTTTGCCAAGCAGATAGATTTCACTGCTGCGATCACGCGACGCCTTGGGTTTTCTCGATGCCACCGAGGCAAACTGCTCACGCATCGCCATCATAAACTCGTTGAAACCATATCCCTGAAATACCTTGACCAAAAAACAGCCGCCAGGTTTCAGATAATGCTGCGAAAAATCGAGCGCCAGTTCGCACAGGTACATGCTTTTGGCCTGATCGGTTACCGCATTACCGGAGATATTGGGCGCCATATCGCAAATCACAAGATCCAGTTGTCGGCCATCCAGCATTTCCGTGAAATGATTGAGCACTTCTTCCTCGCGAAAATCGCCTTGCAGAAACTCCACACCGGCAATCGCGGGCATATCCAGGATATCCAGCGCAAACACCCTACCCGAGTCCCCCACCAGATTTCTGGCCACCTGCGACCAGCTTCCCGGTGCCGCACCCAGATCGGCGACATACATCCCTTTTTTCAGCAGATGATCTTTCTCGTTGATTTCCAGCAGCTTGTACGCAGCCCTGGCACGATAACCATCCTTCTGCGCCATATGAACGTAGTGATCGTTGACATGCTCCTGCAACCAGGCATTACTGGTCTTGCTACGTGCCATCAGGTATAATCCGTTGTTTATTCAAGGAATTAAAAAATGATCGAACTGACACCAGATCAGCGCCGCCATCTCAAAAGCCTGGCTCATCACATCAACCCGGTCGTCATGATCGGCAACAATGGCCTGACCGATGCAGTGATTCGCGAAATCGCCATCAACCTGGACGCACACGAGCTGATCAAGATCCGCATCCTAGGCGATGACCGGGCATTGCGCGAACAATATCTGCAACAAATCTGTACCGATCTGGATGCGGCTCCGGTTCAGCATATCGGCAAACTACTGCTGATTTACCGCCCGTCGGAAACCCGAAAAAACGGGATCACTCTACCCAAGTCCAAGTAAGCACAAAAAAACGTGACTGAGTGAGCACGCTAAAACGCCAATGCTCACTCCATCACACTCTCTTCAGTCCTTCCCCCAGACGTACATCAACCCCAGCAGACTCTGAATCAGATAGATCAGGCTGGAAATGGTATGCCAACTGGATAACCCGCCACCGAACATCCCCTCGGTCGCATTGCTGACAGCAGGCTTGATACCGGCAATGATGGGAAATACCGCAAATTGGTTGACCAGCGTGCAGACCAGCATGGCAATGATCAGCCAGAAACGCATCGAACGCAGTGCGCGCAAACCCTCTTCCCAAATATGCCACATGGCCAGATAGCTGCCAGCCACCATTCCGATCCAGCCAATAGCATGGAATAGCTTGCCGGCCAGCATGCCCGCAACAGATTTGTCGACACTGTCAAACAGGATAGGGGCAGCCACCACGCCGATCACCCACATGCCGCCCACCCACAATGTGGTAAGAATATTCCTGAAGCCATTGCCCATTTGCTTGTGAGAAGCAAGGTATTAGGAGCGAGGGGGTAAACACCTCACGCCGCACACCCCACTCCTATCTCCCTCAGATATATTTCACATCCAGCACTTCATACTCGCGAATTCCGCCCGGCGCCAGCACTTCGGCCACATCGCCGGCATACTTGCCGATCAGAGCACGGGCAATCGGGCTGGATACCGAAATCTTGCCATCCTTCAAGTCCGCCTCGTCGTCACCGACAATCTGATAGGTAACCTGATTGCCGGCATCCAGATCCTCCAGATCGACAGTGGCGCCAAACACCACCCGCCCTTCGGCGGTAGCCGACAATGCCGCCGGATCAATCACCTGGGCATTGGAGAGCTTGCTTTCGATGTCGGCGATACGCCCCTCGATAAAAGCCTGCTTTTCCTTGGCGGCATCGTATTCCGCATTTTCCGAGATATCACCATGCGAGCGCGCCTCGGCAATGGCTGCAATCACCGCAGGTCGTTCAACGCTTTTCAAGCGTTGCAACTCGGTCTTGAGCTTTTCCATACCAACCAGGGTCAGCGGAATCTTGATCATTCTGTTTCCTCCCGCAGGCCGCTTGCCTGCACCAAAAGAAGAACCGCCGTCCCATGGGACGGCGGTTTGTTGTCATGGACGTAAAGTTATCAGGCTTTGATACGGGCATGCAAGCCCTGCAGATCGTAAACACGCATTTCGCCCAGATCGCGCATCCCGACGCATGCGGCACGTGCACCAGCCAGGGTCGTATAGACAGGCAATTTTGCTTTCAATGCCTCATGGCGAATGGAATAAGAATCCTGGATTGCCTGGCGACGCTCATCCACGGTGTTGATGATCATGGCAATCTCGCCATTCTTGATCATATCCACGATGTGCGGACGACCTTCCATGACCTTGTTCACCAGATGCACGTTGACACCGGCAGCCGTCATCACGGCCGCAGTACCTTTGGTGGCATAAACATGAAAACCAAGCTTGGTCAGGATACGGGCACACTCGACGATGCCGGACTTGTCAGCCTCACGCACCGAGATAAACACGTTACCCGATGTCGGCAGTACCACGCCAGCCGCAAGCTGGCTCTTTACAAAAGCTTCAGCAAACGTATCGCCCACACCCATGACTTCGCCAGTCGATTTCATCTCCGGCCCGAGGATGGTATCGACCCCGGGGAACTTGATGAAGGGGAATACCGCTTCCTTGACCGAGTAATACGGCGGAATCACTTCATGCGTTACACCCTGCGACGCCAGTGTCTGGCCAGCCATGCATCGTGCAGCGATCTTAGCCAGCGGCAGGCTGGTGGCCTTGGATACATAGGGCACCGTGCGCGATGCACGCGGGTTCACTTCCAGCACATAAACAACCGATTCACCATCCTGGCGTTGAATGGCGAACTGCACATTCATCAGGCCAATCACCTTCAGTGCCTTGGCCATGGCCACCGTCTGGCGACGCAGCTCATCCTGAATCTCGCACGACAAGCTGTACGGCGGCAACGAGCAGGCGGAATCACCGGAGTGCACGCCTGCCTGCTCGATGTGTTCCATAATGCCGCCGATGAGCACTTCTTCACCGTCGGACAGCGCATCGACATCCACCTCGATCGCATCATTCAGGAAGCGATCCAGCAATACCGGGCTGTCATTGGAAACCTTGACCGCCTCGCGCATGTAGCGCGCCAGATCATCCTCGGAATGCACGATCTGCATCGCACGGCCACCCAGCACATAGGATGGTCGCACAACCAGCGGATAACCCAGCTTCGCCGCCAGCGCCAGCGCATCCTTTTCGGTGCGTGCCGTGGCATTGGGCGGCTGACGCAAACCCAAGTCGTGCAGTAATTTCTGGAAGCGCTCACGATCTTCCGCCGCATCGATCATGTCAGGGCTGGTACCGATGATCGGTACGTTGTTGGCTTCCAGTGCGCGTGCGAGCTTGAGCGGTGTCTGGCCGCCATACTGCACGATCACACCAACCGGCTTTTCCACATGCACGATTTCAAGCACGTCTTCCAGCGTCAACGGCTCGAAATACAGACGATCTGACGTATCATAATCAGTCGAAACCGTTTCCGGATTGCAGTTGACCATGATGGTTTCATAGCCATCTTCGCGCAGCGCCAGTGCGGCATGCACGCAGCAGTAATCGAACTCGATACCCTGGCCAATGCGATTTGGCCCGCCGCCGAGCACCATGATCTTTTTCTTGTCAGTCGGCTGCGCCTCGCATTCTTCCTCGTAGGTCGAGTACATATAAGCTGTATTGGTCGAAAACTCGGCCGCACAGGTATCCACACGTTTGTAGACCGGGCGAATATTCAAGGCATGGCGGGCGCGGCGCACTGCATTCTGGTCACATCCGAGCAAAGTACCGAGACGACGATCCGAGAAGCCTTTGCGCTTCAGGCGACGGAAGGTAGCCGCATCGACCTCTTCAACATTTCTGCCACGCAACGCAGCCTCTTCCTTGAGCAGATCCTCGATCTGCACCAGGAACCAGCGGTCAATCTTGGTCAGCTGATGGACCTCTTCCAGACTCATGCCGATACGGAAAGCATCGGCCACATACCACAGGCGCTCCGGGCCCGGCGAGACGATTTCAGCCTCAATCTTGGCGCGGTCGGTCGTGATTTCATCGAAACCGGACATACCGGTTTCAAGCCCGCGCAGCGCCTTTTGCAAGGACTCCTGCTGGGTGCGACCCATAGCCATCACCTCACCCACCGATTTCATCTGGGTGGTCAGGCGATCATTGGCCTGCGGGAATTTCTCGAAGGCAAAACGCGGAATCTTGGTTACCACGTAATCGATGGAAGGCTCGAACGATGCCGGCGTCTTGCCACCGGTAATCTCGTTGCGCAATTCATCAAGCGTGTAACCCACGGCCAGCTTGGCTGCAACCTTGGCAATCGGGAAACCGGTTGCCTTGGAAGCCAGCGCTGAAGAACGTGAAACGCGGGGATTCATCTCGATCACGATCATGCGGCCGTCCGCCGGATTGATCGAGAACTGCACGTTGGAACCACCCGTATCGACGCCGATCTCGCGCAACACCGCGATCGAGGCGTTACGCATGATCTGATATTCCTTGTCGGTCAGGGTCTGTGCCGGTGCTACCGTAATCGAGTCGCCGGTATGCACCCCCATCGGGTCAAGGTTTTCAATCGAACAAACGATGATGCAGTTGTCGTTGCGATCACGCACGACTTCCATCTCGTATTCTTTCCAGCCCAGCAACGATTCTTCGATCAGCAGTTCGCGTGTCGGCGAGAGATCCAGACCGCGCGTGCAGATTTCGACAAACTCTTCGATGTTGTAGGCAATACCGCCACCGGAGCCACCAAGCGTGAATGACGGACGGATGATGGCAGGGAAACCGACTTGCTGCTGTGCCACCAGCGCCTCTTCCAGGCTATGCGCAATCGCGGAACGGGCGGAACCCAGTCCGATCTTGCTCATGGCTGCCTTGAATTTCTGGCGGTCTTCCGCCTTGTCGATGGCCTCGGGTTGCGCACCGATGAGCTCGACTTTGTACTTGTCGAGCACCCCGTTGTGCCACAGATCCAGCGCACAATTCAGCGCGGTCTGCCCGCCCATGGTCGGCAGGATCGCATCTGGGCGCTCCTTTTCGATGATTTTCTCAACCACCTGCCAGGTGATCGGCTCGATATAGGTCACATCGGCCGTATTCGGATCAGTCATGATCGTGGCCGGGTTGGAGTTGACCAGGATGACTTTGTACCCTTCTTCGCGCAGTGCCTTGCACGCTTGCGCACCCGAATAGTCGAATTCACACGCCTGGCCAATGATGATCGGGCCTGCGCCAATGATCAGAATGGATTTGATGTCTGTACGTTTTGGCATTTTATTAACTCAGTGAACAAGTGAAGTAAGTGACGGGGTGAACGAACTGGATGGCCAAAGATCGGCTCACTCGTTCACGCATTCACACATTCACTTTTTCGCTGCCTCCATCGAAGCAATGAATCGATCGAACAGGTAGGCCACGTCATGCGGCCCAGGGCTCGCTTCGGGGTGACCCTGGAAGCTGAAGGCCGGCTTGTCCGTAAGGGCAATGCCCTGCACCGTACCATCGAACAGTGAACGATGAGTCACTCGCACATTGGCAGGCAGGCTGGTCTCATCCACTTGGAAACCGTGGTTCTGGCTGGTGATCATTACACGCTTGGTATCCAGATCCTGCACCGGATGGTTCGCGCCATGGTGGCCGAATTTCATCTTGCTGGTCTTGCCACCCGCAGCCAAGCCGAGCAACTGATGCCCCAGGCAAATGCCAAAAACCGGTACATTCTTGCTCAGGAATTCACGGATCGCGGCAATCGCGTAATCGCAAGGCTCCGGGTCGCCCGGACCATTGGAAAGAAAGATGCCGTCCGGATTCATTGCCAGCACCTCGGACGCAGGGGTCTGGGCCGACACCACGGTCAGATGGCAGCCACGTTCGGCCAGCATGCGCAGGATGTTGTGCTTGACACCGAAATCATAGGCAACAACCTTGAATTTCGGGTGGGACTGAACCGGATAACCCACGCCCAGTCGCCATTCGCGAATATCCCACTCATAGGTTTTGTCACAAGAAACGACCTTGGCCAGATCCTGGCCAGCCATTGATCCGAAGGATTTTGCCTTTTCCACAGCAGCCACGGCATCAATTGCATCACCTGTCACGATACAACCGGGCTGGGCACCCTTTTCGCGCAAAATACGGGTCAGCTTGCGCGTATCGATATCGGCAATCGCCACCGTCTTGTTGGTAACGAGGTACTCCGACAGACTCATTTCACTACGGAAATTGGAAGCAAGCAGCGGCAAATCACGGATGATCAGGCCCGCTGCAAATACAGCGCGTGATTCGCAATCTTCCGAATTCACACCATAATTACCGATGTGCGGATAGGTCAGCGTGACAATCTGGCGACAGTAAGACGGATCCGTCAGAATTTCCTGATAGCCGGTGATCGAAGTATTGAAAACCACTTCACCAATAGTTTCACCATCGGCGCCAATCGAAGTACCGTAAAACAAGGTGCCGTCGGCAAGTGCGAGAAGTGCTTGTTTGGACACTGGCGACTCCTGGGCATTGCGCCCCAAACATGAATTTTTCGGGATACACATGTAGAAAAACGGGACAGGCGATCCCATCCCGTTTTGACTGTGCAAAATTATCTGAATTCTACCGGAAAACCCTAATCCCTTCAATCCGCCAGAATCAACCCACCACTATCAGAGTGGCGCCCACCACCACGGATCGGACAGGAAATCCTCACGCATGGCCCGCGTATCCGGATAATTCTGCAACAAGATACGCTTGGCATCATCGCGCAACGGTGTCATGCCAAGCTTGTCATAGGCCAGCACCATGATTCCAAGCGCCCCCTCAACCTGCTTGGTATTGCCATAAACTTCCAGCAGCAATTTGCCGCGATTGGCCGCCGCCAGATAAGCGCCGCGCTTGTAGTAGTAACGCGCCACATGCAGCTCGTGCGTGGCCAGCGCACCGATCAGGTAACCCATGCGCAAGCGTGCATCCTGCGCATATTTGCTATCCGGGAAACGATTTACCAACTCCTGATAGGCCAGGAAAGATTCCTTGGCGTTCTTGGGATCACGCTCGGACATATCCTGCTTGGCCAGCTGCGACATGAATCCCTGCGCTTCATTGAAGGACACCAGCCCCTTCAGATAGAGCGCATAATCCATGCTTGGATGCAAAGGATTCTGCTTGATAAAGCGTTCGATCGCAGCCAGAGCCAGGGCAGGTTCGGAATCCTTGTAATAGTTGTAGGCAATCTCGAGCTGCGCCTGTTGCGCGTACCGGCCATAGGGGTAGCGCGCCTCCAGCGTCTCGAACAGCTTGGTCGAGCGGTCATAGTTTTTGGTTGCCTGTTCGTCTTTGGCTTCCGAATAGAGTTTGTCAGCACTCCAGCCTCGAGTGAGATCCTGCTCGTCTGGCGTTGAGGAGCAGCCGGCAATAACTACGGTCAGGCAGGCAGCGGCAAGGATTCGGGTTAAAATCTGATTCATGATGAATTCCAATATCGAACTCGACGATTATAACGACTTCGCAGAAGCACGTGTTCTGACTGTACCGTCCGAACTGGCCGGTGAGCGCCTGGATGCGGCGCTGGCCACGCTCCTGCCGGAGTTTTCCCGCAACCGTCTTGCCGGCTGGATCAAGGACAACCTGGTTACCGTGGATGGAAAAACCGTCCGCCCCAAGGATAAGCTTTGGGGTGGCGAGCAGATCACGGTACTGGCACAGCCCGACCCGGAAGAGACATCCTTCCAGCCCGAGGACATCCCGCTCGACATCGTGCATGCAGACCCCGCCATTCTGGTTGTCAACAAACCAGCTGGATTGGTAGTACACCCAGCCAGCGGCAACTGGTCCGGCACCTTGCTCAATGGCCTGCTGTTTGCTTATCCGGAGCTCAAAAGCGTGCCCAGAGCAGGCATTGTGCATCGGCTCGACAAAGATACCAGCGGCCTGATGGTGGTCGCACGCACCTTGCAAGCCCAAAACCATCTGGTCCAGCAATTGCAAGCCAGGACCGTCAAACGCCACTACCTTGCCATCGTACAGGGCAAACTGGCGGGTGAAGGCACTGTCAATGCACCGATCGGTCGTCACCTGCGCGAACGTACCAAAATGGCCGTGGTACATACTGGCAAACCTGCCATCACACACTGGCGCGCACTGGAGCAATTTACCAGCCATACCCTGATCGAATGCCGCCTAGAAACCGGTCGCACCCACCAGATCCGGGTACACATGGCACATATTGGCCACCCCCTGGCTGCCGATCCGGTCTATGGCGGCAAGCCCAGACTGGTATCCCCTGAAATTCGTCTTGCACTGGAAGACTTCAACCGCCAGGCATTGCACGCTCGCAAACTTTCGCTGCAGCACCCTGAAACCGGACAGACCCTGAGCTGGAAAGCCCCCATTCCGGACGACCTGAATAATCTGCTGCTGGCTTTGCGTGCGGATGCCGGCATGGAGCAGGAAGAGTGGGACGACGACGAAGACTGGGAAGACGACAGTGATTGCGAGGTCATTTATGTCAAGGAATGAGCTGCCGCTGATCAAGCCAGACTGGCCGGCCCCTGCATCGGTGCACGCCATTTCGACCACCCGTCACGGTGGCGTGAGTGTCGCGCCTTACGCTTCGTTGAACCTGGGCAATCACGTCGGTGACGACGTCCGGGCCGTCGCGGCAAACCGGGCACTACTCGATCATCACTTGCCCATGGAGCCATTGTGGCTCACGCAAGTGCATGGCACGACCGTCGTCAACGCAGCTTGCACCTGCCCTTACGCCGAAGCCGATGCAGCCGTTTCCCGCATCGCCAACCGAGTCTGCGCCGCCATGACTGCGGACTGCCTGCCCGTTCTGTTCTGCGATACCCACGGCCAGGCTGTTGGTGCGGCCCATGCCGGCTGGCGGGGCCTGCACGCTGGCGTACTGGAAGCCACGGTAAAAGCCATGCAGGTGCCCACCCGGGACATCATGGCCTGGCTTGGCCCGGCAATTGGTCCTGAAGCTTTTGAGGTGGGTGATGATGTTTACTCGGCCTTCACCACTTCCGATCCCCGCGCCCAAAGCGCATTCCACCCAGGAAAACAGACCGGAAAATGGTTGGCAGACATCTACGAGCTTGCCCGGCAACGCCTGATCGGTTGTGGTGTTGTGCAAATCTACGGCGGGAATCGCTGCACCCACACGGAAACCGACAGCTTTTTTTCCTACCGTCGCGATGGCCGTACCGGCCGCATGGCCAGCCTGATCTGGATGGAATAAGCAAAGGGCTGGATATACCATCCAGCCCTTTGCTTGAAACCTTTTCCCAGTCTTGCTGCGAGACCGTCTCGCCACAGTCCTTGAACCGGTTCTTATTCCCGCTTGCGACGCAGCTGTTTCCGGCGCATCCGCCACAGCAGCAGCCAACTCGGCAACACCCCCAGCAACACCAGCCAAACGACGCCGCGCAACCAGCTACCACTGGTAACTGCCATCATCGTGATGACAAACAGATAGCCAATCAGCAGGATGTGCATGCGCGCGATTGTTTGTTATTTGCGCTTGTCATGCTCGATCAAGGCATAGGCGGAGTGATTATGGATCGACTCAAAATTTTCCGACTCGACCATATAGGCTGCAATACGGCCATCCGCATTCAATCGGGCCGCGACATCACGCACCATATCCTCGACAAACTTGGGATTGTCATAGGCGCGCTCCGTCACGTATTTTTCATCAGGACGCTTGAGCAAGCCCCACAGTTCGCAAGAAGCTTCCTTTTCCACCAGCTCAACCAGCTCTTCGATCCAGACATGTTCGGCCAGCGTTGCCGTGATGGTCACGTGGGAGCGTTGATTATGCGCACCATAGTCAGAAATTTTCTTGGAACACGGACAAAGGCTGGTAACGGGCACAAGCACCTTCAAGCGCATTTCGAATTCACCGGATTTGATTTCGCCAATCAGCGTGACATCATAATCCATCAGGCTGTTGACCTTGGAGACAGGCGCCTGCTTGTTGATGAAAAAAGGAAAACGCATTTCCAGATAGCCGGACTCCGCCTCCAGCCGTTCGCACATTTCACGCAGAATCGTTTCAAACGAATTCACGGAAATGGCCTTCTCGTGACTATTCAGTATCTCGACGAAACGCGACATATGCGTGCCTTTGAAATGCTGCGGCAAGAACACGAACATATCGAAAACTGCAATCGTGTATTGCTCGCCATCGGCGCGATCGGATACACGAACCGGATGACGAATCGATTTGATGCCAACCTTGTTGATGGCGATATTGCGACTGTCAGGGGAGTTTTGTACATCAGCAATGGCTGTAGCCATGAGAGATTCTCGTCAATAAAATCTGTCGCCAAGTATACTCCGCGACAATAGTTGAGTAAACAACTCAAGAATTATTCACACAGCAAAGCTGTCCAGCATCTTGAGATAAAAACGCGTAATTTCGCCGAGCAAGGCGTCAATATGGGGCAACAAAAAGGGAAGAAGCAAATAGAGTGCCACAGCGCCAATGGCCAGCGTAATCGGAAACCCGATGGCAAACACGTTAAGCTGCGGCGCCGCCCGCGTCATCACACCGATCGCCAGATTGGTTACCAGCAAAGCCGCCAATACCGGCAGCGACAACATTAGCCCCACGCGAAATATGATTTCCCCGAACTGGGCCACCAGCAGAAAGCCCGAAGCGCCGGCAGGTGCCGCCTGGATCGGCAATTGAACAAAGCTATCAAACAAGGCGCGCAACATGATCAAATGACCGTTGAACGCCAGAAAAACCAGCAGCATCAACAAACTCATCAACTGCGCAATGATGGGTACATTGGTGGAATGCTGCGGATCATAAAAAGTGGCGAACCCCAGACCCATCTGCAGACCGGCCAGATGCCCTGCCATTTCCAGGCTTGAAAACAACAAACGCACGACAAAACCGATCGCAGCTCCGATCAAAAGCTCCTTGGCCAATACCAGCATCCCTTGCGGCGACACGACCGGCACTGAAGGCAAATCCTGCATCGATGGGGCCACCAGCACCGCCAACAGAATCGACAAACCAATACGCACCCGCACCGGAATCGAACGATTCGAATAAAACGGATCGACAATCATCAAGCCGAAGATGCGCAGGAATGGCCACCAGAACAAGGCCAGCCAGCCATCAATTTGTGCCTGGGTAACCGTCCACATCAGCCGATCAGCTGCGGAATGCTTTGATACAGGCGAATGGTGTAATCGGTCACAATCTGCAGCATCCACGGACCTGCCACGACCACCACAAGAAATGCCATCAAAAGCTTCGGAATAAACGACAACGTTGCTTCATTGATCTGCGTTGCCGCCTGAAAAATGCTCACCAACAGACCGATCACCAGAATGGTCAGCAACATCGGCCCGCCCAGCAACACCATCACTTCCATGGCACGCTGCAGGATCGTGATTACGGATTCCGGCGTCATCGCTACTCCTTCAGGGCTGCATGAAACTTTGGACCAATGAACCCATCAACAAGGTCCAGCCATCCACCAGGACAAACAGCATCAGCTTGAATGGCAGCGAAATAACAACGGGCGAGACCATCATCATGCCCATGGCCATCAACACGCTGGCCACCACCACATCAATGATCAGGAACGGGATGTACACCAGAAAACCGATCTGGAACGCGGTCTTGAGCTCACTGGTTACAAAAGCCGGCACCAGTACACGCAAGCTGACATCTTCGGGCCCGTTTGGTTTTTGCGCGCCAGATACCTCGATGAAAAAAGCCAGATCACGCTGCCGCGTTTGCTTGAGCATGAATTCCTTGATCGGCACAGCCCCCTTATCCAGCGCCTCATTGAAGCTGATCCGCTGCTCGGAAAAGGGTTGATACGCCTGCTGATAGACGCGATCAAATGTTGGCGCCATGATGAAAAAGGTCAGAAACAGCGAGAGACCCACCACCACTTGGTTAGGCGGCGCCTGCATCACGCCAATCGCCTGGCGCAACAGCGACAGCACAATGACAATGCGGGTAAACGCCGTCATCATCAACAGCACGGCGGGCAGAAAGCTCAGTGCCGACAAGAACAGCAGCGTCTGGATCGACAGGCTATAAGCAGTCCCCCCCGCGCCCTGGGTTGCATTCAGGAACGGGATACCAGGCTCGGCCGCCCATGCGGGGATGGCCACCAACGCCAGGCCAGCCAGCAGCAGATAGTGCTTCATGGCTGCTCCACCGAAGAGGAATCCGGCCGGATACGCCGCTGCACAGCACGCGCCAAGCGCTCGGCAAAGGGCGCGACCGCCGGTTCCGTCACGGCTGTTTCTGCGGGCTTGGGCATCGAACTGAGCAGATTGACCGACTGAGGCGTGACACCCAACACCAGCCACTGTTCCTGCACTTCGACCACAACAACCCGCTCACGTTGGCCAATCATGACACCTGAGACCACCCGCAGCATTCCCCCCGCAGGTCGCGGCAACAAGGAAAAACGCTTGGTCAGCCAGGCAGCGAACACAATCAGCACCAGCACCAGCCCAAGCGCCAATACCACCTGGAACATGCCCCCCAGAAGGGAAGGCTCAGCCGAAACCGGCGAGGAAGCAGCAGCAATGGCTGCAACGGAAGTGCCGGCCAAAACAGCCGGCAGGAAACAAATTGCGATCATGATTATTTATGCAGGCGGCGGATACGCTCAGCCGGGGTAATGATATCCGTCAGGCGGATACCGAACTTGTCATTCACGACAACCACTTCGCCCTGCGCAATCAAGCACCCGTTGACCAGCACATCCATTGGCTCGCCAGCCAGGCCATCCAGCTCAACGACCGATCCCTGCGCCAGCTGCAACAAACTGCGAATGGCAATCTTGGTACGCCCCAGCTCCACCGTGAGTGAAACTGGAATATCCATGATCATGTCAATGTTGTGGGGTGCAGCAGCGGTGCTCGGTGCGGTATCGAACCGCTCGAAGATATCGGCCGGCTTCACACTGGCTGGCTGGCTATCCGCACTTTCCTGTTCGGCCAGCGCTGCCGCCCAGTCATCCATCAGACCGCTGTCGTCGTCAGCGGGATTGTTGTTCTCTTCAGCCATTTGAGTCTCCGTGGCTATCGTCCTCCGGCAAACCGGTCATCAATTCCGGCGTACTCAGAATCTTGTTCACCTTCAAAGCATATTGGCCGTTGAGAATACCATACTTGCACTCAAGAACCGGCACGCCATCCACCTCGGCGATGACGGCCTCCGGGATATCCAGCGATATGACATCACCCGCCTTGAGATTGACCACATCGCCCAGCCTGACTTCGGTTCCTCCCAAATGGGCAACCAGATCAACCTCCGCCTGTTGAACCTGTCGACGCAACAGACTCAGCCAGCGATTGTCCGCCTCGATCCGGTCTGCCTGCATGGAACTGTAGAGCAGATCACGAATCGGCTCGATCATTGAATAAGGCAAACAAACATGGAAGTCGCCCCCGCCTGCCCCGAGTTCAATCTTGAAGGTAAAGGAAACCACGACTTCGGTAGGAGTGGCGATATTGGCAAACTGGGTATTCATTTCCGAGCGGATATAGGCAAACTCACACTCAAAAACAGGCTTCCAGGCTTTTTGGTATTCCTCGAAAACCACATCAAGCAGGCGCTGGATAATACGCTGCTCTGTCGGGGTAAAATCGCGCCCTTCTACCCGGACATGGTAGCGGCCATCGGAGCCAAACAAGTTGTCGACGACCAAAAATACGAAATCCGGATCAAAAATGAATAATCCAGTGCCGCGTAGCGGTTTCATCTGGATGAGGTTCAGATTGGTCGGCACAACCAGGTTACGGATGAAATCACCGTACTTCTGCACCTTGATCGGCCCGACGGATATTTCCGCATTCCGGCGCATGAAGTTGAACAGCGCGATACGCAGATTACGTGCGAAACGCTCATTCAGAATTTCCAGCGTGGGCATCCGCCCGCGAACGATACGTTCCTGCCTGCCGATGTCGTAAGGCCGCACCGCCGATGCGTCGTACTCCTCATCAGCGGTATCTTCCTCTCCGGTGACGCCACGCAGCAGCGCGTCTACCTCTTCCTGGGAAAGAATATCGTCGGCCATGATTCTTCTTCAGATGAAACTGCTAAACGCTATATCGACTTATCGCACAATAAATGAAGTGAAGTTCACCGAGAGCACACCCGACTCCAGCTCCGCAGTCTTGTTCACCAGATCTTTTATCTCCGACTCCAGCTTCTCTCTGCTTTCAACCGTTTTGACCTCGTCCGGGGTCTTGGCACTGAGCAGTTTGTTGATGCCCCCCTGAATCTTGGGCAAAACCTGCTTGATGGCGTTCTGACCCTCAGCATCGGCCACCTCAAGCACAATCTCGGTTTGCATCACCTCGCCGTTTTCCGAATTCAGATTCACGGTAAACAGCGGCAACTTTTCGAATACCGGTGGATGCCCGTTTTTTTCCTTCTTGTCCTGCTTGGGCTTGGCTGAGGCATGCGCAGCTTCGGATACGGCATCTTCAGTCGCAGGATCAGAACGCAGCATCAGAAATGCAACCAGACCACCCACCGCCAGCAAAACAACCAGCACCACGCCGATCAGTGCAAAAATCAGCAGTTTTTTCTTAGGCTTGGCAACGTTTTCGGCTTGAGCTTCAGCCATGGTTTTCCCCGATTCAGCGACTATCTGCGCGCACAATTTGCCAATCGTGAACGCAATAAACCCAAAACGCCAGCACAAGCCGGCGTACCTGAAGCGGGTTATAAATCAAAAAACCTATAAAAACAAGCGGTAAGGATTATTCTTTGAGATATCACTTCGACTATTGACTTCACTGTGCAACATGCCAATCAGATGTAAAGGCTGACGCCGGAACGAGCAAGCGGCAAATGGACACCGGCCATGGATGAAACTGTCTCTACCGGCAAAGGGGTAGCGGCCTGATCAAACAGGGAATGCTGCGTCCTGCCTTGTCCTTGCTGCGCACCAGAATCCGGCTGCTGCCGCGCCTGCTGTTGCATATGCTGCTGCAAGCTATCAGACGCAACCTGCACATTCACCAACTGGATTCCCTGCTCTGCCAACAAGGTAGTCAGACGTGGGGTCGCCGCAGCGAGCGCTTCACGCACAGCCGCATGCTGCGAAGCAAATACCACACTTGCCTGATCCGCCCCCAGAGTCAGACGAACCTCCATCGGCCCAAGATTAGGCGGATTCAACTGCATTTCCATTTGCTGCTCCTGTCGGCCCAGCATCAGGGAAACACGCTGCGCGACCACATCCCCCCACCTGGCATGACCGACAGGCTCATCAATGACCGCATGGCTTGTCACCTGGGGCTGTGACTGTGCCTGCTCCAGGCGAACCGGCGCCTGACCCACCGGCACGGTTTGCTCGGCACGGGAAAGCGCATCCTGCCCAGCTTGCAACAGCTCAACAAACTTGCCCTCGTCCGCTACCAACTTCAGCGATGGCGGCAATTCCTTGCCACCTTGCACGGAAACATTTGCCGCCAGCGCATTGCCAGTTGCGGCACCAGAAACAGCCTGCCCCACCGTTTCTTCTGCGTCCGTCAACATGGCTGAGCCAGAATTATTGCCTTGGCCACCCACCATTTGTTGCAATTGCAAGCGCAGAGAATCGGCCTGATCAAGCTGCGCCGACAGCTGCTCACCGAGTGCTTCGCCCTCTTCAGGTAGCACATCTGCGGGCTGGCCTGCTGCATAGTTCTGCAACATCAACAACCAGGGCAGTGCCTGTACTGCCTCGGCTGCACCGGCTCCTGGCTGTGGTGGCTGCGATTCGCCACCCGGCGTCGCGGTTTCGCGTTTATCCAGCTCACGCCGCAGGGTTTGGTCAAAACCCGGCACATTTGCACGATTGCCCATAGCAGAAGTTTCAACCTGGACACTGGCAGCAATGGGATTATTGTTGGCGACAAAAACAGCGGGCATGGCAAACCTCGGATACCAGATCATTTCGCCGCATACAAGCAAGTACAATGCCAGGGAGCGGCCATGCTAAACTGCCACCATGGCAGAAGATTCCGATCTCGAACGTACCGAACCGCCTTCGCCCCGACGCCTGGAAGAAGCCAGACGCAAGGGGCAAATACCGCGTTCGCGCGAACTGGCCACGTTTGCCGTGCTGATGACAGGTCTGCTTACGGCATTCTGGAGTGGCCCAGCACTTTATGCCGCACTCAAACAAATCACTGCATCTTCGCTAGGCTTCGACCGCGCCATGCTGGCCGATCCCGACATGATGGCTCGACACTTCATCAGCGCCACCAGCAGCGCGCTCATCGCGCTGGCACCGGTATTCCTGGCAACACTGCTGGCTGCACTGCTAACACCGGTATTGATTGGCGGCTGGCTGATCTCGCTGGAGTCGCTCAATCCGAATTTCGGCCGCATGAATCCCATGAGCGGAATCAAGCGTCTGTTTTCCGTACGCAGCATCATAGAAATGCTCAAGACCATTCTTAAATCAGGCCTGGTCGGCGGGATCGTGGCTGCCACGCTTTGGTATGAGCGTGACCAGTTTCTGGCCATGATCACGATGCCATCGCCCAATGGTCTGCTTTATTTGTGGCAATTGGTGCGGTTCACCCTGCTGATGGCCATTGGTGCCATGGCATTGATCGTATTGATCGATGTGCCGTATCAGCTGTGGGATTACCACAAGGGACTGCGCATGACCAAGGAAGAGGTCAAGCAGGAAATGAAGGAAATGGAGGGCTCCCCCGAGGTCAAGGGCCGCATCCGTCAGTTGCAACGGGAAGCGGCCAGAAAGCGCATGATGTCGGCTATTCCGAAAGCTGACGTGGTCGTCACCAACCCGACTCACTATGCCGTGGCCATCCAGTACAGCGAAGGCATGCGCGCACCCAAGGTCGTGGCCAAGGGTTCATTCCTGCTGGCCGAACGCATCATCGAGATCGCCCGCGAACACAAGGTCACGGTCATCCGCACGCCACCGTTTGCCCGCGCGCTATACCACCACGCCGAACTCGGCGAAGAAATCCCGACTGCGTTGTATACTGCTGCAGCCGAAGTGCTGGCCTACATTTATCAGCTCAAGCAATTCCAGCGCCATGGCGGTAGCGAGCCGGTGCTGAATGAAAATCTGCCGGTACCGGCAGAGCTTGATCCACAAGCCCAGTAAACCTGGGGCTGATACACCAGCGCCCCGTAAACCCGACCCGAACTGATCCGTGCTGCGCGATATCAATCTCAACCGTTTGGCTGGCCCGCTGCTTGTGCTGATGATCCTCGGCATGATGATCCTGCCGTTGCCGGCCATCGTGCTCGACTTCTTTTTCACCTTCAACATCGCCATTTCGGTGATCGTACTGATGGTGAGCCTCTATGCGCGCGAGCCACTGGAATTCTCATCCTTCCCCACGGTTCTGCTGATGACGGCATTGATGCGCCTGTCGCTCAACGTTGCCTCGACCAAACTGGTTCTCACCGAGGGCCATACCGGCGCGGATGCTGCCGGCAAAGTGATTGAATCCTTTGGTCACGCGCTGATCGGGGGCAATCTCACCGTCGGCCTGGTTGGCTTCATCATCCTGACCATCATCAACTTTGTCGTGATCACCAAGGGCGCGGGACGGATTGCCGAAGTGTCGGCCCGCTTCACGCTGGATGCGATGCCCGGCAAACAGATGGCGATTGATGCCGACCTGAACGCCGGCCTGATCGGTGAAGAAGAAGCACGCAAGCGCCGCACGGCGATCTCTCAGGAATCGAATTTCTTTGGTTCGATGGACGGTGCTTCGAAATTCGTGCGTGGGGATGCCGTCGCCGGCATTCTGATCATGGTGATCAATATTGTCGGCGGCCTCACGGTCGGCATGCTGCAGCACGGCCTCAGCTTTGCAGAAGCCGGCACGACCTATACCCAACTCACCATCGGCGATGGCCTGGTAGCCCAGATTCCCTCGCTGATCATTTCCGTTGCCGCCGGTATCGTGGTTTCACGCGTCAGCAACGATGAAGACCTGTCCGAGCAGCTGATCGGCCAACTGTTCCGCAAGCCGCAGGTACTCTATGTAACCGCTGGCGTGATGGCCATTCTCGGTCTGACTCCCGGCATGCCGCATGTTGCCTTTCTGCTGATCGCCAGCATTGCCGGTGGCCTGGCCTGGTGGGTGGAACAAGATACGCGCAAGAAGCTGGCTGCCGCCCAGCAAGCCCCGACGCAATCCGCAGCACCGCCACCGGAAGCACCCTTGCAGGAAGTCAGTTGGGCCGATGTACAGCCGGTCGATCCGATCGGCCTGGAAGTTGGCTATCGCCTGATCCCGCTGGTTGATCGCAATCAGGATGGCGAATTGCTGCGACGCATCCGCGGCATCCGCAAAAAAATCGCGCAGGAACTCGGTTTTCTGGTCCCCGCCGTGCATATCCGCGACAACCTGGAACTGAAACCCAACCAGTACCGCATCCAGCTCAAAGGCGTCGACGTAGGCGCCGGCGAGGCCTACACCGGCCAATGGCTGGCCATCAATCCGGGCAATGCCGTCGGCAGCCTGGCCGGTACACGCACGCAGGATCCGACCTTTGGTCTGCCAGCAGTCTGGATTGACGCCAGCCTGCGTGACCAGGCTCAGGCCATGGGCTACACCGTCGTGGACAGCAGCACGGTTGTGGGCACGCATATTTCGAACATCCTGCAGAACCATGCCGCCGAACTGTTGGGACGCGAAGAGGTCCAGCAGTTGCTGGATCACATCGGCAAGGAGTCGCCCAAGCTGGTGGAAGATCTGGTGCCCAAGGTCGTTCAGATTGGCACCTTGCAAAAAGTGCTGCACAACCTGCTTGATGAAGGTATGCACATCCGCGACATACGCACCATTCTGGAAACCCTGGCCGAGCATACGCCGCGCTCGCAGGATATTGACGACCTGACCTCCGCCGTACGGGTGGCATTGGGCCGCGCCATCATCCACCAGCTGTTCCCGGGTGAGGATGAGTTGAAAGTGGTGACGCTTGAGCCACAGCTAGAGCAGATTCTGCTGTCAGCCGCGAGCGGAAAATCCCAGGGTGGATTGGAACCCGGGCTGGCGGAACGTCTGTTGCAGCAGGCGACCAATCTGGTGGAGAACATGGAAAACCAGGGCTTGAACAGTGTACTGATCTGCCCGGCGCAACTGCGTCCGATGCTGTCACGCTTCCTGCGCCGCGCCACGCCCGGTTTGCGCGTGATCTCGCATAATGAAATTCCTGACAGTAAAACCATACGTATCGTCGGTGTGCTCGGAGGACAGTAAATCAGACACTCAAGCACGGATAACCGCTTGTTTCATGCGCAGGATTTGTGCAGAACGGCGCGTTCAGACAAAATAGGGCAATTCCATTCGGCAGCCGACTATGGTCGTTAAAAAGTTCTACGGAGCCACCACCCGCGATGCACTGCGTCAGGTCCGCGACGAGCTGGGCCCGGATGCGCTTATTCTGTCCAACCGGCAGGTGGCAGGCGGCGGCTTCGAGATCATGGCAGTGGCCGAAGCCGACGTTGCGGTACTCACCAGCATGCCGGCCGCTGCCAGCACACCCAAACCGACACCGCGCGCGGCACAAAACGGTGCCCGGCTGATGCAGTCGGCCCAGACTGACACGACAGCCAAACAGAGCGTGGCCCGTGCTTACGCTATCCCGGATGAAGATCACGATCCGACACTGGACGACCTCGATACCAGTGCACCGCTGGTCATTCGCAGCAATCGCAACACGCCTGCGGCGCGCCCGCCACTCGTCGAACCACAGCTTGTCGCAGCCAAACCTGCTCCTGCCCCCCCTCCCCCACGTCGCCCTCCGCCAGTGGTGGCGGAAAGCAAACCACTGCCGACCTTCGATTTCGATGAGCAGCCGAAGCCAGCCGCAGCACCCGCCGTAGAGCAGGAAGTGGTACAGGATATCGCGCGAGAAATCCGCATGCTGCGCGGGTTGCTGGAAAGCCAGCTCGCAGGTATGGCCT
Organism: Formivibrio sp. oc-25; assembly: GCF_055810895.1. Taxonomy (NCBI): domain Bacteria; kingdom Pseudomonadati; phylum Pseudomonadota; class Betaproteobacteria; order Neisseriales; family Chitinibacteraceae; genus Formivibrio; species Formivibrio sp. oc-25. Next base: position 29,361 of record NZ_JBVVOL010000022.1, read on the forward strand.
GGAACGAGCTATCCAAGCACGCGCCGGAAAAACTCGAGATCCTGCGCCAACTGCTCGCCGCGGGTTTTTGTCCGGCACTGGCGCGCCAGTTGATCGACAAGATGCCGAGCGGCTTGGGGATTGATCAGGGACTGAGCTGGACCAAGGCCGCGCTCAAGCACAACCTTTCCACGCCAGGCCCGGATCAGGACATCATTGCGCGCGGCGGCGTCTATGCGCTGATCGGCCCGACCGGTGTGGGCAAAACCACCACAGTGGCAAAACTGGCCGCACGCTGCGCTCTGACGCACGGCCCACAGTCGGTGGCTTTGCTGACGACAGACAGCTACCGGATCGGCGCGCACGACCAGTTGCGCATCTACGGTCGCATTCTGGGCGTGCCGGTGCACGACATCAAGGATGAAACCGACCTGGAGTTGACGCTGGCAGACTTGTCCGATCGGCATCTGATCCTGATCGACACCGTCGGCATGGGACAACGCGACCAGCGCATCGGCGACCAACTGGCGCTCTTCAACCTCGACAACATCGGCACGTTGTTGTTGCTGTCTGCCAACGCCCAGGCATCGACACTGGATGACGTGGCTCGTCGCTATCGCAACCGTCACCTCATCGGCTGCATCCTGACCAAGCTCGATGAAACCCTGGCATTTGGCGGCTGCCTGGATGTGGCCATCCGCCATCGCCTGCCGCTGCACTTCGTCACCAATGGCCAGCGCGTGCCGGAAGATCTGCACAGCGCCAATACCGGTTATCTGATCGACCGAGCCTTCCGGGCGCAACAGGACAACTCGGTCTACCAGTTGCGCAAGGATGAATACCCGCTTTATATGGGTACGCAGGACAGCACGCTCGATTTCAATCTGAACCTTGGAGGCGCACGTGGCTAGGCGGCCACATCGCCACGACCAGGCTGCCGGATTGCGTGCACTGATTGCTTCCCCAGGCTGCCGCAGCGTAAGCATTGCCGGTGGACGCGGCGAAGCCGGTGCCACTACCCTGGTCATCAATCTGGCTGCGGCACTGGTCGAGCGCAGCCGCACTGTCATCGTGCTGGACGAATTCAGCGGCCTATCCAATATCTGCCACCGTCTGCGGCTGGCAACCACATTCAACCTGGAACAGGTACTGCGCCGTGAAGCGCGCCTGGCAGATACCTTGGTTGACTCGGGACGAGGCTTTTCCATCCTGCCGATTGCGGCACGCCCGCAAATGCTGGCCTGCCTGAATGAACAGGAACAGTACTGGCTGGGTAGCGAATTTGAAAACCTGGCCGACTACGCCGATTTTCTGCTGCTGGATACCTGCCCGGCGGCGAACAGCAATGTTCCTTCGCTGAGCCTGGCAGCTGATGACGTGCTGATTGTGCTGACCAATCGCGCCGAGTCGCTGACCGATGCCTATGCCACGATCAAATTGCTCTACACCGAATTCGCACGCCGCGATTTCCGCATTCTGGTCAACCGTGTGCATCGTCTGGAAGATGCTGCCGCCCTGTTCGGGCGCATCCGCGAGGTTGCCCAGCATTATCTGGGCAAGGAAATCCGGTTGAAACTGGTCGGCTTCGTTCCGGAAGATGAAAAACTGAATCGCGCAACGCGGCTGGGTCAGACCATTTTAGAAGCATTTCCGGAATCGGAATCCGCCATGGCATTCCGCCAACTTGCCGATGTCATGCTGCGCTGGACCTCCCCGGCACAGCGCCACGATACGCCGGCAGCATTTGTGTACCGGTTGGTGGAATCCAGCCGGCTGCTGTCGGATCAACTGCGGCACTGAACCATGACCGAAACCGCGACGCTCATCCCCTCTTCGGCGGCGTCCGGCACGGACTACGTACTGCGTGGCCCGCTCACCATCATCACGGCAAGCCAGCTTTGGCCCATGCTGCGCCAACTGCCTGCCCAGACGCGGATTGACGTACAGGGCATCACCACCTGTGACGGCAGCGGCGCGGCCCTGCTATTCGATCTGCTGCGAAGGAACATCCTGCTGCAGGGGCTGGACCCGGCGTTCCAGTCGCTGGTCGATGCCTTGGAGCCAGCCAGGCCACTTGTCACCCGGCGCACGCATCATGCACTACCCCTTATTCATCGTCTGGGGAAATTCGCCCATGACTGGATCGAGGATTGGCGGGAGCAGGTGGTCTTCATCGGAGCAGCCTGCGCGGCACTGGCCACACTGTTGCGCCGACCGCGCAGCTTGCGCTGGCAGGATTTCCTGGGCCAATGCGAGCTGGTCGGCGTGAATGCCTTACCCATCATCTCGCTCATTGCGTTTTTGATCGGGGTGATTCTGTCCTTCCAATCTGCACTGCCCTTGCGCCAGTTCGGCGCGGAAATCTTTGTCGCCAATCTGCTCGGGTTGTCATTGATCCGTGAAATGGGGCCACTGATCACGGCGATTCTGCTCGCCGGCCGTACTGGTGCCGCTTTTGCCGCCGAACTTGGCACCATGAAGGTCAATGAAGAAGTCAACGCACTGGTCACCTTCGGCTTTGAGCCCGTGCGTTTTCTGGTATTGCCGCGCCTGCTGGCCGGCTTTCTGATGGCACCCCTGCTGACAATCTGGGCGGAAGTGGTCGGTCTGGCGGCAGGCGCCCTGGTACTGGAGGGATTCGGCATCCCCGTGAACACGTTTTTGCGACAGGTCACCAGTGCCACCGATTTGAATGACCTGATCGGTGGCATCGTCAAGGCTGCCATCTTTGGGCTGGAAGTGGCTGCCATCGGCTGCCTGCGCGGTTTGTCGACCGGTGCCGGCGCCAGTGCGGTCGGCGCTTCCACCACGCGCGCCGTGGTACAGACACTGGTTATCCTGGTCGTCACGGACGGCATGCTGGCCGTCATCTATTATCAGCTGGGAATCTGAGATGCGTACCGCCGTGATCCGGATCCAAGATCTGCGCTGCGGCTATGGCAGCCGGATCATTCTCGACAACATCAGTTTCGAGGTGGTCGCCGGTGAAGTGCTGACCATTCTGGGAGGGTCCGGCTGTGGCAAATCGACCCTGCTCAAGCACATGATCGGCCTGTACCCGCCACTGGCCGGTCGCATTGAAATCGGTGGCGACGATCTGGCCAGTGCCAGCGGCGAACAGCGGGAACGGATCTTGCGCCGGTTTGGCGTGATGTATCAATCCGGCGCATTGTTCGGATCAATGAATGTGCTCGACAATGTTCGCCTGCCGCTGGAAAGCTTCAGCGACCTGGATGACGACGCGATCGAACTGGTTGCCCGGCTGAAACTCCGACTGGTTGGCCTGGAAGAGTTCGCCGACTTCATGCCGTCCGAACTCTCGGGCGGCATGCAAAAACGTGCCGCAATCGCCCGCGCCATGGCACTCGACCCGGCGATCCTGTTTCTGGACGAGCCCTCGGCCGGGCTGGATCCTGTCACCTCGGCCGGGCTGGATGCGCTGATCCGCCGGCTGGCGGACAAGCAGGGCATGACCATCGTGGTGATCACGCATGAATTGGCCAGCATCCATGCGATTGCCGATCGGGCCATCATGCTCGATCGCGACGAGCGCGGCATTATTGCGACTGGCACACCGGCCGAACTTGCCCGGCATGACGATCCGCGCGTGCGGCGCTTTTTCCTGCGTGAGGCAGAAACTTCATGAGCGAACACAAAAAACACTATCGGCTTGGCATTTTCGTGCTGCTCTCCACCTTGATCGGTCTGGGCTTGCTGGTCGGGCTCGGTGCGGGGAAATGGTTCAGCACCAACGCCAGACTGGAAACCTATTTCGACGAATCCGTTCAGGGTGTCGATATCGGCTCCAAAATCCGTTACCGTGGCGTGGTGGTTGGCGAGGTCAGCGGAATCAGCTTCACCCGAACCGCTTACGAACTGGACAAACCCGCCGCCCAGCGTCAGCAGTATGTGATGGTAACCGCGCGCGTGCAGCCGGACATGTTCGGGGGAGACGACAGCGCTTTTCCTGATCAGTCCACGCTCGACCGGGAAATTGCCCGCGGCCTGCGCATCAAGCTCACGCCCCAAGGACTGACCGGCACCAGCTATCTGGAAATCGACTTTACCGATCCGGCAGAAAACCCGCCGCTCGCCATCCACTGGAATCCGGAAAACTTCTACATCCCGACTGCACGCAGTACGGTTAAGCAATTTGTCGATGGCGCGCAGGATGCGATGGCACGCCTGCAACGCATCGATATCGAAGGCATGATGAGCCACCTCTCCCGCATCCTGGCACTGACGGAAGAAAAGATCGCCGCGCTGCCCCTCGAGAGCATTGGCCAAAATCTTGACCGGGTATCCGGCGAGCTGGCCGATGCCCAGATCGGTCAACTCAGCCGCGAGGCTACCGCTTTGCTCAGCGAAGTACGTACCAGCAATCGTGCGCTGCAAGGTCTGCTGTCCGACCCGGCCATCGCCTCGGCCCCCGTGGATCTGGCCTTGGCGGCCAAGCGTGCCAGAGAAATCATGGAGAACCCGCAAATTGACCAGGCCGTGACTCACCTTAACCGTGCACTGGGCAGGATGGATCGGCTGCTCTCCAGCCGCGACCAGGAAATCGCCAGCCTCGTCGACAATCTGAACGAAATCAGCACCAACCTTCGCAGCCTGACCGAAACTGCTGATCGTCACCCTGCCGGTTTACTGCTGGGCGCCCCGCCCAAACCTTACGAGCCCCCACAATGACCTCACGCCTCCTGTTTATTGCCCTGATTGCCGGCTGCTTACTGGCCGGCTGCAGTCTGCAATCAGTCACCCCGGACAAAACGCTCTACCAGTTCGGCTGTGAGCGCCCGGCAACACTGCAGAGGCAGTCACCGCTGCATGACAGCGTACGCCTTGCGGATTTCCGCAGCTCGCAGCTCAACCGCACCGCCAGCCTGATCTACCGGGAAACGGATCAACGCTATGCCGCAGATCCTTACCGGTTGTTAACGGCGGGGCCTGGCACTCTGCTGGCTGAACGCAGCCGCCAATGGCTTGCTGCCAGCGGGCTGTTCCGTGACGTGGTGCCTGCCACTTCCGGGCTCGAAACCGGGTTGCAGATGGAAGGGGAACTGATCGACCTTTATGTCGATGTGCGAGACCCCAAGCATCCAGCAGCCGTGCTGGCCTTGCGCGCCAGACTGATCGATGCTGACGGCCATGCGAAGAAGCACTGGCAGTTCAACCAGCACATCGCCCTCGATAATGCTGCCGCAGCCACCGCCGTCGCCGGCCTTGACCGGGCGTTATGCATGGCGCTTGCTGATCTGGAACAGACACTCGCACGCCAATGATCTTGGGATTGACGTATCTTCTGGGCTAAACTTGCGGACATTCTGCAGCAAGGTTCGTCATGCCATCGGTTCGCGCCCTTTCTTTATACCAAGCCACGCAAGCTGTCAGTGAAGAGGCGCGTATCACCGCGCACATGCCTCTGGTACGGCGCGTGGCCTATCATCTGGCAAGCCGGCTGCCGGCCAGCGTGGATGTTGAAGATCTGATCCAGGCCGGACTGATCGGTCTCATGGAAGCCTCACGCAATTTCGATAGTACTGCGGGCGCACAGTTCGAGACCTTTGCCAGCCAGCGCATCCGGGGTGCCATGCTGGATCTGTTGCGCGAAGCCGACTGGCTGCCACGACAGGCACGACGCAACATGCGCGAGATCGAAGCCGCCCTGCACCGACTGGAACATCGTCTGGGGCGCGCGCCATCCGAGGGCGAAATCGCCACCGCCATGGAAGTGCCGTTGCAGGAGTATCAACAGATGCTGGGCGAAGCGCGCGGACATCAGCTGGTGCACTATGAAGACTTCGAAGACGATGACGAGAACGACCAGCTCGACCAGTACACTGCCGACCATACCGCCAACCCGGCCCAAATCCTGACTGACGCAGCCTTCCGGCAACAGCTGATCGCCGGAATCGAAGCCTTGCCCGAGCGCGAAAAACTGCTGATGGCACTCTATTACGATGAAGAGCTCAACTTGAAGGAAATCGGCGCGGTCTTGGGCGTCACGGAATCACGCGTCTGCCAGCTGCACAGCCAGGCCGTCGCGCGCCTGCGTAGCAAACTCAAGGACTGGACCGGCAAATAATGGACAAGATCAGCATCATCGGTGTCATCCTCGGGCTGGCGGCAATCCTGCTGGGACAAGTACTGGAAGGCGGTCACTTGGGCTCCCTGCTGCAACTGACAGCATTCCTGATCGTGATCGGTGGCACAACCGGTGCGGTCATGCTGCAAAGCCAGCCTCGCCATTTCGTTGCCGGAGTACGCATGGCGGCCTGGGTGTTCGTGCCGCCGCGCCTGGATTTCGGCCTGGTGTTGGGTACGTTGCTCAACTGGGGGCAACAGGCACGGCGCAATGGTTTGCTTGCGCTGGAAGCCTATATGCAGAGCGAAAAAGACCCGTTCGTCAAACGCGGTCTCGCCATGGTGGTCGATGGTGCGGAACCGGAAGTCGTGCGCCGTGCGATGGAGCTCGATATCGATTCCTATGAGGATCATGCCCGCGCTGCAGCCCGCATCTGGGAAGCGGCCGGCGGCTATTCGCCCACCTTCGGCATTCTGGGCGCGGTACTCGGCCTGATTCATGTCATGGAGAATCTGACAGATCCATCCAAGCTGGGTGCCGGCATTGCAGTCGCCTTTGTTGCCACTATTTATGGCGTGGGCGCTGCCAACCTGCTGTTTCTGCCAATCGCAAACAAGCTCAAGCACTACATCACACTGGAAGTCCGCCGGCGCGAAATGCTGGCTGAAGGCTTGTATTCCATCGCCAATGGTGAAAATCCGCGCTTGCTGGAAAACCGGCTGGCCGGCTACCTGCACGACGCCTGAGAACATTCGAAACTCATCGCAAAGGACCCGTGCCGCAAGACGTTGGTCGAATACGGAAGGGTGTGTTCAACGCAGGTTATTGATGAGATCGGCGACTTTTTGCAGGGTAACCTCGGTCTCAGCCGCACCATTGCGCATGGCTTCGCGCGGCATGCCATACACCGTACAGCTTTTTTCATCCTGCGCATACGTTTTGGCGCCGCATTCACGCATTTCGCGCAGCCCCTGTGCACCGTCATTGCCAATGCCGGTCATGATGATGCCGACCGCATTGTGCCCAGCCGCGCAGGCAACCGAGCGGAACAGCACGTCGACAGAAGGCACGTGTCGTGACACCGGCGGTCCGTCGACAATCTGGATCACATATTCGATACCGATACGCTTGACCAGCATGTGTTTGCCGCCCTGGGCAATCAGCACACGCCCAGGTTTGACGCGATCACCGGAAATGGCCTCATTCACATCCACTTCGCACAAACCATTGAGGCGGCGCGCAAACGTGCCCGTGTAGTTGCCGGGCATATGCTGCACAATCACTACGCCCGGACAATTACGCACCAGTCTGGGCAGAATGATGTCCAGTGCCTCCGGCCCACCGGTCGAAATCCCGATCGCCACGATCGGCTGGGTGCGCGTAAACATCATGGCACCCTTGCGTGGTGGCGGCAGAATCACGTCCGCGGCAAGTTTTTCGGTTTGCGTCAGCAAAGGCCCCTCTTTTCTGGAAATGATTCAAGCGCACACTACCTTTGTAGGCGCTGGAATCGCACTTTGCAGGACAACGCTCAAGCCGGCAACACTGGCGGAAACAAACACTCACAGCATTAGCGAGCGCTGACGTGCCCTCACCAGCCACATCAGCCATAACGCCACGGGCAGCAGTCCCCAGGCCCAGAGCTCACCCAGGAACAGCTTGAACATCCAGTAGCGCACCGGATTGCCGCCATCGGTAAAGGCCGTCACCTCTGCCCCGCCTTGCGCCAGCGCAGCCACCCCGCTCTGCGCGCCCAACTTGGTCAAGAGCGGTGCCAGATCGGACGCCACCAGCATGAAAGCGATCACGATTGGAATCCCTGCCAGTACAGCGCGAAATACGTTGCCGCGAAAAACCAGAGCCCCGAGCGACATGATCGACAGCAGATTGGGCAAGTCGCCGGCCGGGATCATGCGATTGCCGGGAATCACGAAGGCCAGCGCTAGGCTGATCGGCATCAGGATCAAACCGGTGGCCATGACTGACGGATGCGTCAGCAGAAAAGGCGTATCCATCGAAATCACCAGTGCACGCCCGGCCAGATGCTTGCTAAGTCTGGTACGCAGGGCATCGGTAACCTGCTCCATCGCTTCACCGATCAGGCCACCGCATTTGGGCAACAGATACATGACCGCAGCAATCTGGATCGCCAGCGCGGATAATTCGCGTATCGGGTAACCGCCCAACCAGCCAAGGAAGACGCCCAGCAGCGCACCGATCACCATTGGTTGTCCCAGCACGGCAAATTTTCCGCCGCCGCGGCTCGGATCCCAGACGATATGGCGCACCCCGGGAATGGCATCGAACAGCCGATCGACAGCCACCGACCACGGCAGAAAAGCTGTCACGGAAAACGGGCTGATCCCGATACCGGCCATGCCTGTGCCCCGCTGCACATACGGCGCTGACCATTCGGTCGCCTTGAAACTGTACAACGCGATCAAGCCGACCGCCGCGAAAGCCAGCCAGACGTTACCCGTCAGGCTCAGCACCAAGGCGCCCAGGAAAGCAAAGTGCCAGTAGTTCCAGATATCGATATAGAGCGTATCGCTCAGGCGCGTGAACAGCATGACAAGGTTGAGCCCGATCACGACCACGATCGAAACCGGCGCAATCCAGCTGGCCCAGGTAATGGCCGCCAGCGGTGGCCAGCCGGCATCGATCACCGGGTATTGCAAACCACGTGTCTGCACGATGGCCTCGATCGCTGGCTTGAGCAGCCCCAGAAACACATCGTAAACCAGAAAGATCCCGGCAAAACCCACGCCCAGCTTCAGGGCCAGCATCAGGGCGGAAGCCGGTCGCACGCGCGCAAACAACGCCAGCAGTCCAATCACTACGGGCAGCATGACATAGGCCTTGAAACTGAAAAACCACATCAGCGCTGACTGCAAACTCTCCATCATCTACCCCTGTTGATCACAAGCCAGTGATTATGCCGCTGCCACACAGCACGCACATGGAGTTTTCCGACATATTTCCGGATGACCCTGGCATTTTTCAGATACCGCACTCGGCACAAATGCTTGGTACAACCCTATAGCGACTGACAGTAAGCATGTAAACTTTGCATCCGTCATCAATCATCCAGGAAGTGTCGCCATGACCAGCAGCGCCCCTCATTACCCGCGAGTATTGTCGATCGCAGGGTCCGACAGCGGCGGTGGTGCCGGCATCCAGGCCGACCTGAAAACCATGTCCGCGCTCGGCTGTTATGGCATGACGGCAATCACCGCACTGACGGCGCAGAACACGCAGGGCGTCACCGCCATCCATGCCGTACCGCCCGAAATTCTGACTGCACAGATTGATGCCGTGCTCAACGACATTGGTACGGATGCCGTCAAGATCGGCATGCTGCATGCGCCGGAGATTGTCGATGTCGTGGCCAGTGCCATCACGCACCATCGACTCTCGAACGTGATTCTCGACCCGGTGATGGTTTCGACCAGCGGCGCCAAGCTGATTGCAGAAGCCACCATTGCCGGTCTGGTGCAAAAACTCTTCCCGCTCGCCGCACTGGTCACACCCAATCTGGATGAAGCCGAAGTACTGATCGGGCGCCCGATCGCAGGCATTGATGCGCTCGATGCAGCCGCGCAAGATTTGCTGGCACTGGGCTGCCGCGCAGTATTGCTCAAGGGCGGGCATTTGCAGGGGCCGGAAGTAGTGGATGTGTTGGCCACCCGAGCAGCCGATGGCAGCACCGTTATCCGGCATTTCCGCAGCCCGCGCATCGATAGCCGCAACCTGCACGGCACTGGCTGCACGCTGTCCTCCGCGATCGCCTGCCATCTGGCCCTTGGCCACCCGCTGCCCGCTGCGGTTGAACTCGCCCGCGCCTACATCGTGCAAGCCATCGCTGCCGGCGCTACGGCTCACACCGGCCACGGTCACGGCCCGCTCAATCATGGCTTTGCACCGGTTGCCATGCATATCCTGCGCACCTGAAGCACCCTTCCGCACCAACACACCCAGCGGCCGGCCTGTTCATCAGGCTGGCCGTTTTTTTCGCCATGCCAACCACACCCAATCCCGACCATTGAAGTATGGTTTTATCAATCGGTGCGATTGATAAAATATTAATTACTTTACTTTCAATGCATTACGATTTTTTGGTAGTTAACTACACCAAAGATACGTGAATGATTACATCAAGAATTGGTAGTTTTACGTATCAATTCACCCCGTAAATTGGTAACTTTGTTTCACGGCAAACGAGCCGGAACCTACCAGGAGAAACATCATGATCGACGCAGCCTTCATCATCAGCATCGCCCCCGTTGCCATCCCCGCCGCCGCAGGCCTCGTCAGCGCCGGTGTCATCGGTATCGCCGAAAAGCTGCTGCCCAGCGACGAGAAGTAAGCCACTCCCGTCACCACACGCACAACATCAACACTGGAATACGGAGAAACACCATGGAAAGCCTCATCATCAGCATCGCCTCTTTCGCTGCCCCGGTTGCCCTGAGCATCGCCAGCATCGGTGCCGCCGCCATCGCTGAAAAAGTCGCTGGTAAAGACGAAGCCTGATTTTTATTGCGTGATAACCAGGAGAACCATCATGTTTGACGATTTTTTTGCTTTTCTGGAATTGAACAACCTGCTGTCCAACGAAGTGATCGAAGACATCATCACGACCGAAGAGTAATTCTGACTGCCGACCGCCATCCTGCGGATCGGATACAGGTGACCCATGCACCAGACAACGCCACCCCATCCCCCGGGCGCGCACTGATCTCTCAGGCGCGCCTTTTCATTTAAAGTGGTAGGTTATTCAAGCAGAACTGCGCACAAGCAGTTGATGAGTCAGGACAGACCAATCCGGCACAGTTCGTACGCTTGAGTGGAAGCGTTTTTCAATCTTGTCTGCCAATACCTGTACAGCGAGTTGTCCCAATGCCATCTTGTCCTGTTGCACGGTAGTCAATGGCGGGTGATAAAAAGCGCCGTCAGAAATGCCATCAAACCCGACAACGGCAATATCCTCAGGGATTCGCAATCCTTTTTCATGAATGGCCAGCATCGCGCCCAGTGCCATTCGGTCGTTCGACACGAATACTCCATCCATTTCAGGGCAGGTTTGCAACAAGCGCGTCATGGCCTCGTAGCCGGATTCTGCATTCCAGGCCCCCGACTGAATTTGCTCAGGCCCAACGGGCAAACCTGCTTGTTTCAAAACAGATTCCCAACCACTCTTGCGCGCACTGGCATCGAGCCAATCAAGAGGACCAGCAATGTGTCCAATATGCCGGCATCCGTTATCAACCAAATGCTGGGTTGCCAGGCGGGCACCCTCGGCATTATCAAAGGCCACCACATTTAGATCAGGGCGAGCCGTCATCGACAGAAACACGATTGGTACTGTCAAACTGGAAAACAATCCGCTATCCAGCCAGGCATGGTTATCCGCGATCTCAGGAACCGTCCAGATGATGCCATCCACTCGACGGTCGAGCAGTGTGTGCAATACCTCCTCGACTTGTTGCTGGCTTGAATTCGATATTTCCTTATGCAACAACGAATACCCTAGTGCCTCGGCCTGCTGAACCATGCCCAGATAGGTGCGTGATCCGAAATAGCCGATATCGCGCCCGACCACACCCAGGGAAAATGTCCTTCCACTGGAAAAACTGCGGGCCAACTCACTACGACGAAAACCCAGCGCGGAAATCGCCTGCGAAACTCGCTCACGTGTTTTTTCCGATACATTCGGGCTGTTGTTGATCACGCGTGATACAGTCTGCTTGGATACTTTGGCCAATGCAGCCACATCTACGATGCTGGGACGTTTGGTTTGCATAAAGTCATCCTGATGAATTATTGGCCAAGTGTACAGCCATCCCTCGCTCATGCAAAAAGACCGTATTGCCACGGCCTTCCTATGCTTTTCAATACGATGTTACCGGCAACTCAAGCACCACGGCTTGCGGCCTCCATAGCCTTGATCATGTCAAAAAGGGTCTGGTTGACCGGCGTAGGGACACCGTAATGCCTTCCCAGATCGATCACGGCACCGCCGAAGATATCCACCTCGGTTTCGCGCCCGGCCTCGATATCCTGCAGCATGGAAGTCTTGGCATGCGGCGCCAGGGTATCGATGATGGCAAGCATCCGGTCAAGATCTTCTTGCTCCAGACCAATACCAGCCGATTGGGATAATGCCACCACCTCCTGCGCGGCAGATACCATCAACGCCCGTGCATGCGCGTTATGCTGGAACCAGCCATACGGCGCGCGCAACACGGCCGATGCCTGATTGATGCCCACATTGAGCATGAATTTGGCCCAGTGTGCACGCAGCATATCCACCGGGATTTCATAAGGAATACCTGCCAGATCGAACAGATCGGCAATGGCCTGAACGCGCCCGGAGCGATGCGTATTATCCCGCTCGCCAAACACGATCTTGCCGATATGGTGGTACGTGACGGCATGGCCTTGCCGCACAGCATCCATATACACATTGGCATAGAGCACATGCTCAAAGCCCAGCACCTGCCCCAGGATTTCCTCGCTGGTAATCCCGTTCATCAACGAAATCACACTGGTATGCGGCCCCACGAAACTGTGCATATCCGCCAGCGCCTGCGGCAGTTGCCGGGCTTTCACCGCAACAAAAAGCAGATCGGCCGGTTCGCTGTCATCGCCCGGGCTCACAAAACTGAAGTCATAGCACTTGCCATTGACCGTGGGAGGATCCGCCCGAAGCGCAGCCTCACGCTCGGCATCGGCGATGACGCGCACACAGCCGGGTTTCACATCATGCAAGCGCGCAGCGTATTTGAGACCAATGGCGCCCAGGCCGATGAAATGGATGCGTTGCAAGCTCTGGACCATGTCGGCAAAACCTCATCAAAGGGAAAGCAGGAAATCAGCATGATGCTACCGCTACAAGGCTGCGGCAAACACCCATAAAAAAACCCGGCAAGCAAAGCTTGCCGGGTAAAACGTGCCCTATTCCGGGGAGGCTTCAGGGTCGTTTCAATTCATTTCAACTCAATTACGTTGCAGGAACCCATTCAGGATGATGCTGCCATCCGCATTGCGCTGGAAGCGACCATTTACCAGAGGCGGTTCGATCGACTGGAAGTTGCTGGTCGAAATCGTGGTGCCGGCAGCATTTACGGAGATATCGCATACTGATTAATGCACAGTATCACAACAATGATACCGGTAACAAATATTGATGTTTTATAGCAATAACCTGTTGCATGCACCACAACATGCACATAAAGGTCTACAGCGTTGCACCGGGGCACTCGCCAGCCGCAAAAGCTGGTGCCATAGGCGCATCCCTCCGTGACTGCCAGGCATCCGTACGGGTAAAATCGCGGCCATGTCTGCGCCTGCCAACTCAAACTGAGGCGCCCTCTTCATTCACAGATTTTCACAAAAGGTTAACCATGGCCCAGTACGTCATGTCGATGTTGCGCGTAAGCAAGATCGTTCCGCCCAAGCGCCAGATCATCAAGGATATTTCCCTCAGCTTTTTCCCCGGCGCCAAGATCGGCCTGCTGGGCCTGAACGGTTCGGGTAAATCGACCGTGATCCGCATCATGGCCGGCGTGGACAAGGAGTATGACGGCGAAGTACAGCATCTGGCCGGCACCAAGATCGGCTACCTGCCGCAGGAACCGCAGCTCGACCCGGAAAAGACCGTGCGCGAGGAAGTCGAATCCGGCATGGGCGATGTGATGGATGCGCAAAAGCGTCTGGAAGAAGTCTATGCGGCCTATGCCGAACCCGATGCCGATTTCGATGCGCTGGCCGAAGAGCAGGCCAAGCTGGAAGCCATCATTTCTGCCGGCGCGGGCGACAACACCGCACTGCAACTGGAACTGGCCGCCGACGCGCTGCGCCTTCCCGCCTGGGATGCCAAGATCGGCCACCTCTCCGGCGGTGAAAAGCGCCGCGTGGCACTGTGCAAGCTGCTGCTGTCCAAGCCGGACATGCTGCTGCTGGATGAGCCGACCAACCACCTGGATGCCGAATCGGTGGAATGGCTGGAGCAATTCCTGGTGCGCTTTCCCGGCACCGTGGTGGCGGTCACCCACGACCGCTACTTCCTCGACAACGCCGCCGAATGGATCCTGGAACTCGACCGCGGCCACGGCATTCCGTGGAAGGGCAACTACTCTTCCTGGCTGGAGCAGAAAGAAGCCCGTCTTGAGCAGGAAGCCAAGGGCGAAGCCGCCCGCATGAAGGCGATGAAACAGGAACTGGAATGGGTGCGCCAGAATCCGAAGGGGCGGCAAGCCAAGTCCAAGGCGCGTATCGCCCGCTTCGAGGAATTGAGCAGCGTCGAACACCAGAAGCGCAACGAAACGCAGGAAATCTTCATCCCCGTGGCCGAGCGCCTGGGCGACAAGGTGATCGAATTCAAGGGCGTTTCCAAGAGCTTTGGCGATCGCCTCTTGATCGACAACCTCAGCTTCAACGCCCCGCCCGGCGCCATCGTCGGCATCATCGGCCCGAACGGCGCCGGTAAATCGACCTTGTTCAAGATGATCGCCGGCAAGGAACAACCGGATTCCGGCGAAATCGAAATCGGCCAGACCGTGCAGATGGCCTTTGTCGAGCAGACCCGCGAAGGGCTGGAAGCCGACAAGACCGTGTTCGAGGATGTCTCGGGCGGGCTGGAAAACCTTACCGTCGGCAAATTCGAAATGTCATCCCGTGCCTACCTGGGCCGCTTCAACTTCAAGGGCGGCGACCAGCAGAAGAAGGTCGGCATGCTCTCCGGTGGTGAGCGCGGCCGCCTGCACCTGGCCAAGACGCTCTTGAAGGGCGGCAACGTATTGCTGCTGGACGAACCGTCCAACGATCTGGACGTGGAAACCCTGCGCGCGCTGGAAGATGCCCTGCTCGAATACGCCGGCACCGTGTTCGTGATCTCCCACGATCGCTGGTTCCTCGACCGTATCGCCACGCACATCCTCGCAGCCGAAGGCGACAGCCAGTGGACCTTCTTCGACGGCAACTATCAGGAATACGAAGCCGACAAACGCAAGCGCCTGGGCGAAGAAGGCGCCAAGCCGAAGCGGATTCGCTACAAGCCGGTGACGCGCTGATTGGTTTTTGTGGTTGAAAATGGAAACGCCACCGGCAACGGTGGCGTTTTTGTTTCAGCGCCTGCCTCCCATTGCCCTACAGTTGCACCGTACGAGGTTTATCTGATCTATCTGTCCAGTCCCGGACGATTGATAATGCGCTTATTGAATAATCCTGGCTTGTTTTTCTGCCACTCCTTGAGCGCCTGA
>NZ_JBVVOL010000023.1:0-43008 GCF_055810895.1 Formivibrio sp. oc-25
CCATTTTCGATGCCGAGTTTGGAGACCGCAGCCGTTGAACACTGCGTTAACGCATCTTTCAAGCCACCCACGGCGTCCTTATTGCTGAGGCTGCTCAAATCAAGCGCAAGGACATGGGCGCTCATGACCATGCCAACAAGACATCCGGTAAGAAGGCGCATGAATTACTCCTTTGGGAAATCATGACTTCAACGGGGGGAGCTGATGGCCGTAAACTGAAAATTCCTTCTGCCACAACCCCGTGACCCTATCGGCCAAAGTCAGTATAGACGCCAGAACTGGACATGGTTACGGATGCCGAATGCGTGTACTGCCTGCGACCATGATGTCTGATCAAGCATGTTTGTGGTCTTCAAAAGTAATGCACAAGGATGGAATTCGCTAATAACTAGAACATTTTTTGTGAGAGCATTATGCGTTCATGCACCACAAAGATGCGTTCCGTTACGGATTCGTGTCAGTCAAGACGATAAAAATTGCTATTGCCGGAGTTGTCCATGAAGCTGAAAGCCCGAATCTGGTTGATCATCGTTGCCGCACTGATCGGCTTGATCACTGTGTCCGCCATTGCGTTGTATACCCTGAAGCAGCAACTGGTTGAGGAGAAACAGGCCCAGATCAAGACCTTGCTGGAGATGTCGGTCAGCGTGGCCAAGTATTACCACGAGCAGGAAAAAGCCGGCACCCTCAGCCGTGAAGAGGCACAAGCTCAGGTCAAGAAGGCCGTCGGCAATTTGCGCACGCAAAATGATTATTTCTTTATTCGTACTCGCGATCACATCATTGTCACGCACCCGAGCAAGCCCGAGGGCGAGAAAGGATCTTGGTGCCAAGCAGCAGGATGGCCGTACGCTGTCTGAGGTCTATACCGAGGCGTTGGCCAAATCCAGCATGGCCTATGTCAATATTTTGACTCCTCGCCCGGGAGAGAAAACGGATTCACCGAAACTGAATGGCCTGATCGCGTTCGAGCCTTGGAACTGGGTGATTGGTACCGGTTTTTTCCTGAACGATATTGAAGAAGCGTTCTGGAATCAGGCGTTGGTATTACTGGGTTGCGCGCTGGTTTTGATTGCTGTGGTGGCAGTACTGGCCTTGAGCATGTCCAAAAAGATTCTGGGACAACTGGGGGGTGAGCCGCAGTACGCGGCAGAAATCGCTACCGAAATTGCCCGAGGTAATTTGGCCAGCAATATCCAGGTTGAGGGCAGTCAGGAAAGTTTGCTGGGTTCGATCAAGGCCATGCAGGATGGCTTGCGCACCATGGTGGAACACTTCAACGTGGCATCGCTACAACTGGCCAATTCCGCCGAAGAACTGACCGACCAAATGGATAATGTCAGCAAGGGTGCACGCGAAACCGCCGAAGCCACTTCATCGACAGCCGCAGCGGTCGAGGAGATGACGGTCAGCATTAACCATATCTCTACCAACGCACACGAAACCGAAGCCAATGCGCAAGCCTCGGTTGAGTTGTCTTCCGTGGGTGAGGTGCAGGCCAACAATGCCGCAGAAGAGATCCGTCGCATTGCGGATAACGTCAGCACCGCGACCGAACTGGTACGCGGCCTGGTGGAACGCTCACGCGAGATCGACAGCATGAGCGCGGTGATCAAGGAAATTGCCGACCAGACCAACCTGCTGGCATTGAATGCAGCCATTGAAGCCGCGCGTGCGGGTGAGCAAGGGCGAGGCTTTGCCGTGGTGGCCGACGAAGTACGCAAGCTGGCTGAGCGCACCTCGGGTGCCACGCAGGACATTACCCGCACCATCCATGCTGTGCAGGAAGATACTGATCAGGCTGCGGTTCGCATGGATGATGTCAAGCAGCAGGTTACGCATGGGGTCGCGTTGGCAGTGCAGGCTGCTGATGCCTTGCGCCAGATCCATGTCAGTTCGCAACAGAGCCTGGTCAAAACGCGTGAAGTGGCCAATTCTGCGCATGAACAGAGCCAGGCCAGTAATAGTATCGCTGTGAATATCGAGAAGATCGCCCAGATGGTTGAATCGTCTGATGCGGCCGTGCATTCCGCGCATGACCAGCTGCAGAATCTGGATGCCTTGGCCAAGGAGTTGCATGAAGCCGCTTCAAAGTTCCGGCTGCGCTAAAGCGGGCAAGAAAAGTTTGATTGACTGACGCATTAAGCGTTTGAAAAATCCTATGGACAACATTTTCTGAAAGCTGTCTTGATGGTGCCGTTGACGTTTCGATCATCGTTCTACTCCATCCTCCGGTGGGTATTGCTGAGCAGTGTCATTGTTTTGGGTGCTGGTGTCTGGCTGTGGCACGACTACCATGACACGCTTGAAGCTGCGGCGATCCAGCAGGCCAATGTGGCGCGCTTGCTTGAAACGCAAACCTCCTATGTGATTGCCAATGCCGACGCCGTTCTTGACCGGGTGTTGGACGAAGTGCAGGATCACGACATCATGAACTCGGGGGCAGATCAGCGTTGGCCGGTTTTCTCAAAAATGGCCAATCAGCTCCCGATCAGTGGCCGGTTGTGGCTTTACCGGGCAGATGGTTTGGCGGTCATGGCTTCCCATCTGCGTCATTCCACGAACAACGCCACCGATCGTGAGTATTTCAACGTCCAGAAGGCGCAGGATGTTGGCCTGTTTATTGGTGAAACTGTTACAGGTAAAACCACGGGCAATAAGGTGTTCAACCTCAGCCGTCGCATTACGGCAGCAGATGGCACCTTCGCCGGGGTGGCAATGGCTGCCATCGATATCAACGTTTTCATTCAGGCGGTTAGCGAGCTAAATCTGGGAGAAACCGCTGCCTACTCGCTGGTGCGCAGTGATGGTGCCGTGATCATGCGCCATCCCGATGCTGGAGCGACTGGCAAGCGATTCAATCTCAAGGTTCTCGGCGACATGACGAGAAAACCATCAGGCCTGTTCACTGCGGTTTCGGCAGTCGATGGTATTGAGCGGCAGGTTGCCTATCGCAAACACAAGACGTTGCCCATCGCCTTTGTTGTCAGTCTCTCACGCGAAGAAATTCTGAAGCCCTGGCGAAATCGAGCTATCGCAACCGGTGGTGGACTGGTTGTGCTGCTGATGGTGGTCAGTTGGCTGACATTCATTTCGAGCAAGTCGGCACGTCGAGAGCACATTGCCACCGCACGCATGAAAACGGTTCTGGATACTGTTGCAGAAGGCATTTGCGGGATCGATCAACAAGGACGGATCGCGTTCATTAATCCCGCAGGTGCACGCTTGTTGGGTTACCGTCCTGAAGAACTGGTCGGGAAGGACTTGCATGCGACCGTGCATCGAACAGCCACTGATGGCGACCGCTATCCTGCTGAAGACTGCCCCATTTGCAAAGTGCTGTGTGGTGGTCTAATTTCCACGGACACCTCGATAGGTGGATGATTCACCTATTGGAGGGAGTTACATGACACGGGGACGCAGGGCATTCGATACCAGCTTCAAGCTGCAAGTGGCCCGGATGGTAAAGGAGCAGGGCTTGAGCGTAGCTCAGGTCTGTAGGGATCTGAATCTGGGTGAAACAGCGGTGCGTCGCTGGATCAAACAGTTTGAAGACGAACAGGCTGGATTGCCGGGGGCTGGCAAACCGCTGACGGCTGAGCAGCAGCGCATTCGTCAGTTGGAAGCGGAACTTCGTCAACTACGCCAGGATAACGAACTGTTAAAAAAAGCATCGGCCTTCTTTGCCCGAGAACTGAAGTGATTTACCGCTGTATCGATCAGTTGCAACAGAAGGTCAGCTCGGTGGCTCGTTTGTGTATGCTTTTGGGTGTGAGCCGATCGGGATTCTATGCGGCGCGCCAGCGTGCAAGGCCGCCGATTCGGACTTGTCCAACGACGGTTCACTTGCAAGCTGCGTTTGCTGCATCCGGTCGCAGTTACGGGAGCCGACGCTTGCACCAGGCGCTGTGCCAACAAGGCATTGCGGTGGGCCGCCACCGGATCAGAAGGCTCATGAGAATCAGTGGATTACGTCCGGTGTGGAAGCGAAAATTCATTCACACGACGGACAGTCACCATGATCTGCCGATTGCCGAGAACTTGCTGAAGCGTGATTTTGAGCCTGCCAGTATGAATCAGGCGTGGGTAGCAGATATAACGTACATCCGTACCCGCAGCGGTTGGTTATACCTGGCTGCGGTGATGGATTTGTTCTCGCGCAAGATCGTGGGCTGGGCAATGGCCCCGACAATGCCGGCAGAGTTGGTCTGCGCAGCGTTGCGAATGGCCATTGCGCAACGCAACCCGCCTGCAGGCCTGATTGTGCATACGGACCGAGGGAGTCAGTATGCCAGTGAAGCCCATCGAGCCTTGCTGCAAGGACATGACTTACGTGCCAGTATGAGCCGCAAGGGTAACTGCTGGGACAATGCGGTGATGGAGCGTTTCTTCCTGAATTTGAAGATGGAACGGGTCTGGCAACGCGACTACGCCAACCATACCGAGGCCATGTGCGATGTGGCGGATTACATCGTTGGCTTTTACAACAACGTGCGATTGCATTCGAAACGGGGCTATTTGCCACCCGCCGTCTACGAACGAGAAATGGCAGCAAAACAACCTATCGGCGTGTCCGAAAAAACTTGACCACTACACTGAACCAGGGCGGGGAAGCGGTCGGTACAGACTACTTCTGGAACAAGGCTGGCCAAGCATTTGCCACGGAGTACGCTGCAACAAATGTTGCTGATCTTGATGGACAGCGTGGCGTGGTATTGGCGTTCCGTGATGTTGGTGCCGTTATGGCAGCACAGAATGCGCTACGCGATCAGAAGGAATTCGTTACCAGCATTCTCGACTCCCTGACCGAATACGTTGCCGTAATGGATGTCCAGGGTGTGATTACTGCGGTCAATGCCGCTTGGCGACAGCAAACCGATATCGATGGTGTGACCGGGATGGCGCAGGTTTCGGTAGGCGCTAATTACCTGGAGGTCTGCAATCAGGCGCATGGGTTACTCAATAATGGCAACGCATCGGCTGTCTTGTCGGGCATTCAGAAGGTACTGAGCGGCGAATTGAATGAATTTACCCTCGAATATCCATGCCACGCGCCCAGTGGATGTCGCTGGTTCGTGTTGCGCGTGCTGCCATTACGGGGTGTACAGCAGGGCGTGGTCACCCTACTGCAAAATGTTACGGACCGCCGTCAGGCAGAAAATCGATTGCGCGAAAGTGAGGCGCGCTATCGCCTGCTTGCTGAGAACAGCCACGACGTGATCTGGACGCTTGATGTTGCCAGTATGCAATTTACCTACATCAGTCCTTCGGTCGAACGGCTGCGCGGTTTTACGCCTGAAGAAATTATGGCGCAACCGTTTGAGGCTGCGCTGACGCCCGAGTCAGCCAGGGTGGTACAGGCCGAAACTGCGGCAATGCTGGAGCGTATTGCGAAAGGCGATTGCTCCAATCTGACTGCGGTCACCGAGGTTGAACAGCCGCATCGTGATGGGCAGATCATTTCCACTGAAGTTGTGACGACCTGGATCCTTGATGATGCGGGCCTCCCTGTCAGTGTTCTGGGTGTTACGCGGGATATCTCGGAACGCAAGAAAGTAGAAAAGGAACTGGAACGCCTCGCGCAGACTGACTCGCTGACAGGGCTGGCTAACCGTCGACACTTCATGCATTTGGCCGAACAGGAATTGTCTCGCACCAAGCGCTATGGCGGACAAATATCCGTGTTAATGATGGATATTGATCACTTCAAAGCGATTAATGATACCTATGGCCACCAGACTGGTGACTTGGTACTCAAAACATTGAGTTCAGTGTGTCATGCAACGCTGCGTGAGATTGATTTCGTGGGTCGGTTTGGTGGTGAGGAATTTGCGGTCGTGCTGCCGCAGACGGCTGGACTGCAGGCCATGCGAGTTGCTGAACGGTTACGCCAGTCCATTGCTGACACCATGATTTCTTTGGCGCATGGCATGCCCTTGCGCTTTACCGTGTCGATTGGCGTAGTCACGCAACTCGACATGCAAATCAACCTCGACACCTTGCTCGGATTCGCCGACAACGCCTTGTATGACGCCAAACATCGCGGTCGCAACCAAGTCTGTGCCCATTCGGGGTGTTGTTAACACTGGGTTTTCAAATAGGGGAAAAACTCGCGATCGGCCCCGAGCATGTGTCGGACCACAACATCATGGGCGAGGAACTGGAACAACTCCCCGATGGCCAAGGTTCCCGCCTGAAATCGATCCACCAGTGTGATGGCTGTCTCGACCAGTTTGTGGTGGATGGCCATGACTTTGCCATCCAACCCGATCACCGGAAGCTTCAAGCACAAACACCGTCTGGGTACGTCGTTGATCGAGAGGACCAACTCGGAAGGAGATACATACGTGACAGTGTCAGCAATGTGGCTTTTATGCCAATGGATGGCATCCAGCCATCTGCCGCTGCGGAATGCTGTTGGCGCTTGCGGTGCAGGATTCTTGATCTAGGGTCAAACCAGGTGATTCATCCACCTGCCTATTGCAACCCGAAAGGAAGACAGAACCATGGCAAACGCAAAGATTGAAGATGTTGAGGGTATTGGCCCGGCTACCGCGGATAAGCTTCGAGCCGCAGGCATCAAGGATACGGATGGCTTGCTGGCCAATTGCCGCACGCCCAAACAGCGCAAGGAGCTGGCAGAAAAGACCGGGTTGCCCGAAGGTTCGATCCTGAAATTCGCTAATATGGTGGATTTATACCGGATCAAGGGGGTGGGGTCGGAATATTCGGAATTGCTGGAAGCGGCCGGAGTGGATACGGTGCCAGAACTGGCAAGACGCAATGCGGCGAATCTTACCCAGGCCATGCAAGCCGTCAACGAAGCCAAAAAGCTGACCCGCAAATTGCCCTCGGAAACTGAAGTTACCAAGTGGGTCGAACAAGCCAAGGACCTGCCGCGTATGCTGGAATACTGATGGGGCATCCTTGTTTTTCTGTTATGGCCGCATCCCTGGCGAAATTACAGTGCTGGCGCTAAACCTGGCATCCCGGCGCAAGCCGGGGCCAGGTTGTAATTCCGCATTCATCAGAATGCCGATTTTTTTTCTCCAGGGCGCACTGCAGAGATAGGCAAAGGTGCCTGACGATCAGCGGTTAACCACGCCGTCCTTTTGCTGGGTGATGGCGGGGCCGGATTTGATCTTGAGCTGCAGTTTCTTGCCCTTGATCTCGGCATTGCGAACCAGCATGCCCTTGTCAGCTTCGATCTTGACGTTTTCCAGGGTGAATCCCGTCAGCGGCGCTTCGGGTACGCCCACCACATAGGCGGCGGCCACCGACTTGCCGGTCGAAACCAGATTCTTTACCAGGACATTGCTGAAGTGTGGCGTCTTCACCTTGTCAAATGGCAAGGCTGGATCGGTATCAGCCGGGTAGATCTGGTCGCCTAGCAGGAAACCGCCCGCGTTCAGGATCTTGTCTTGGTCTTCCTGTTTGGCTGGTGCTCCCTGGTAGTAAGCGGAGAACACCAATGGCACCCAGACGTCAGTCATCTTGGTATCACGGTAGACGATGTTGTTGACGTTACCACCTTTGCCGCGCGGACTCTTGATACGTAGACCGTACATTGAACCCTTGAAGGTGTTGTGCTCGACCAGCACCTTGGTCACGCCACCCGATGATTCGCTGCCGATGGAGATACCGCGTCCCTGCATTAGCGTGTTGTGTGCGATGTAGATGTTGCTGACCACGCCATCAGGATGTTTGGGATCGAACTTCTCGGCCTTGATCGCGACATGGTCATCGTTGCAGTCGATGTAATTATGGGTGATGCGCACGTTGCGACTGTCGATCGGGTCGATTGCATCGGTGTTCGGGGCATGCCACGGTGTGACGATGCGGGTGCGGGTTACGTCAACATTTTCCGAGTAACGCATCACCACATGAAAGCTCGGCGAGTTGTACAGGTTCAATCCTTGTACCCGCACGTTCTGGCTCGATTTGATGTAGATCAGGCGTGGCCGATCGGTTGAACGGCGCTTGCTGGCGTCAGCGCGGACATTCGCGCGCCAGCGTTCCCACCAGACCGCACCTTGGCCGTCAATGGTGCCTTCACCGCTGATTTCCACATTATTGGCGTTTGCCACGCTAATGAACGGCAGCCAGCCGTTTTCAGCCTCGGCGTACTTGGTCTCTGGTGTGGCGCGGTAGCTGGCTTCTTCGGTTGAGGCCACCAGCGTGGCATTCTTTTCCAGATGCAGGCGGATATTGCTCTTCAGAAAAATCGGTGCGACCAGCCAGTTGCCGGCGGGTACGCGAACGGTACCGCCACCAGCACTGGCACAATCGTCGATTGCCTTCTGAAAGGATTCGGTATTGGGTTCAATCTGCTGATGAACTCCATTGGCTCCATAAGCTGTCACATCGCAGACTTTGGCAGGGATGCTGATGTGGGCATCTGCTTGAGCCAGTGTGGGAAAGGCCATGGCCAGGCTGGCCGCGATGGATAGATAGATAAATGGGTGCATTGAACTCTCCTTTTTGATTGACATTGGGCCGAATGTGCATGTCGATGTATTTGTTATTGCCATGAAAAAATCGGGACGGTCAGTTCGTTCCAGGGGGGGGCTTGCAACGGCTTCCTGTTCGAAGTCACTGAACGATCCTATAAGGCATGCCTGCTGCTCGTTTTCTGGCTGCAGTGCCTTGGGTTGATTGTATGTTGTCATACATCTGCTGATTGTAATTTTGCGACATTGCTACAGTCAGCTCTTGTGTTTTGTGGTGTTTATTTATTTAATATATTGATTATTAATAATTATATTTTTAAATTTTGTTTGTGTTTAATTATGCATCATTGGTTTGTTTTTGTGTTTTTATATGTTGTCATACGTATTCTGGTGGTTTTCGAGAGTGGGTTGCTGGTGATCTGGTGCGGCTTCGCTAGTATCATGCGCAGAACTTTGGCATCTGGATCTGGTCGCATTTGATTGTGTGCCCGTGTCGAATCACGCTACATACCCAATAAATGCTTACTTCCCATGGTTTATAAATGGAACACAACATACCTCTGATTACCACGCTTGCTGCCGGTTTTGGCATGGCCCTGATTCTTGGCTTTATCGCTGAGCGAATTAGGATGCCAGCATTGGTTGGCTATCTCGTGGCTGGCATCATCATTGGCCCGGGCACGCCGGGTTTCGTGGCGGATGTGCATCTAGCTTCCCAACTCTCCGAAATCGGTGTCATGTTGCTGATGTTTGGCGTTGGCCTGCATTTCTCGCTTAATGATCTATTGGCCGTCAAACGCATTGCTATCCCAGGCGCCGTGGTGCAAATGGGGTTGGCTACCCTGTTGGGGATGCTGGTGGCGTGGTGGTGGGGGTGGAGTTGGAGTAGTGGTTTGATTTTTGGTCTGTCGTTGTCATGTGCCAGTACCGTGGTGTTGCTCAAGGCATTGGAAACCCGCGGGGTACTTGAAAGCATGAACGGCCGTATCGCCGTCGGCTGGTTGGTAGTAGAGGATTTGGCGACTGTGCTGGTGCTGGTCTTGTTGCCGCCGTTAGCCGGTGTGCTCGGTGGCACCATGGCGACACCAGTTGTTGAGGCAAAACCGCTCTGGATGACTCTCGGATACACCTTGCTGCAGGTGTCGTTTTTTATTGCCCTGATGCTTATTGCGGGGCGCCGTGTATTGCCCTGGTTGTTGTGGCAAGTCTCTCGCACGGGATCGCGCGAGCTGTTTACCTTGGCAGTAATTGCCGCCGCTATTGGCATAGCCTACGGCGCAGCGCAGCTCTTCAGTGTTTCGTTTGCGTTGGGGGCGTTTTTTGCTGGCATGGTGATGCGTGAATCTGAATTCAGTCATCGTGCGGCCGAAGAGTCTTTGCCATTGCGCGATGCCTTCTCAGTGCTTTTCTTCGTGTCGGTGGGCATGTTGTTTGAGCCAACCATCCTGCTTGAGCAGCCTATACATGTGCTGGGCGTATTGGCCATTATCATTTTCGGCAAATCCATTGCTGCACTCGCCTTGGTGTTGGCCTTCCGCTATCCGCTTAACACTGCGTTAACCGTCTCGGCCAGTTTGGCGCAGATCGGTGAATTCTCTTTTATTCTGGCCGGACTTGGGCTTTCCCTTGGGCTGTTGCCGGCTGAAGGCATGAGTTTGGTGCTGGCTGGTGCGCTTATTTCCATTGCACTGAATCCGGTGTTGTTTGCGGCGATTGAGCCATTGCGACGCTGGGTGCTCAGTCGCTCAGAAATAGCTAGAAAGCTGGAATGCCGAGAGGATCCGTATGCCGAACTGCCCATG
This sequence comes from Formivibrio sp. oc-25, assembly GCF_055810895.1. NCBI lineage: Bacteria > Pseudomonadati > Pseudomonadota > Betaproteobacteria > Neisseriales > Chitinibacteraceae > Formivibrio > Formivibrio sp. oc-25. The sequence goes on from NZ_JBVVOL010000023.1 coordinate 10,253, forward strand.
AGCACAGAGCGCAAATATCTTGAAGGACAAGTCGTTTTGGTGGGCTACGGCCGGGTGGGAAGCCGGATCGCCAGCGTGCTGGAGAGTAATGGCATTCCCTACGTGGTGGCGGAACAGAATCGCGAATTGGTTGAGGATCTGCGTAAAAGGGGCGTCGTTGCAGTGTCAGGCAATGCCGCGGATGCTTCGGTATTGATTCAAGCGCACATCGCAGATGCTGCCATGCTTGTCGTGGCAACACCTGATTCGATCAATGTTCGCCAGGTGGCCGACATAGCAAGGGCGCTTAATCCGAATATTGAGATTGTTTTACGCACACACAGTGAAGATGAATCGTCGTTGCTGCGTCAGGAGAAACTGGGTATCGTTTTCTTCGGTGAGGAGGAGTTGGCCATGGGGATGGCAAACCATGTCAAGAAGCGCTTCGCCCCGCAACAGAACACCGCGAGCGCGGTTCATGCCTGACTCATATGAGGTATAGACGATTACGAAAACCTGAGTTATAGCAGCGTAGGTGGGATTGTACTGACTTGGTGAGCGGGACAGAGAAACTCGATTTTTCCGTCATCGATGCCAATGTCGACAGTGCTGGTGACCAGAATTTTCCCTTGGCTGGCGAATCCATGGCCCTGCAAGGCTATAGCGTTAACTGGTTCCATGAAGGTGGTAATACCATAGTGCAGTTTGATAATGATGGAATTACTTCAATAGCAGAGTTTGAGATTACGCCAAATTGTGCGCCAACCGGCGTATCTACTGTGCCGGTTGGTGCACAGTTAGATATCTTTTGGCACCACGATACCTTGTATGACTGCGTCATCGACGCACAAGAAATGATGCCGAATCTGGCGAATCCCACATCGTTGGATACTTCCTGCTAATCTATCGGAGGCATGCAACACCGTTATGGTCGTGAGTGGCCAGCATTGCCGGCACTGGAGTGCTGCCGGGCCACTAAGCTCAGCTATGCAGCTAGTTTCGGCGTTGGCAAACTGGCGAGCATCACCAAGGTAGGCGAGTAATGCCGTGGCGGTGATAGGGCCAATTCCAGGAACAGCTGCTACCCATCTGTCCTTTGTTTGGTCGTCAAGAGATCGGAGTGGTTGAAGCCGGTTCCGGTTGTGTGCTACGACATTGGCGCATGCTTTACTAATCGATGACGCTGACGTTTACTGGGATGGCTTCCTGCTTAACTGGTGGATTGCCCTGATTACGACCTCCATCCTTTGACGGGCCGGTGGATTGGCCGAGCGGACATGCAGTCGTGAGGGCCTGAAGCCACGCGTCCAGCCTAGATTGTGCGCAAACCGGCATATCCACTCTGCCGATTGGCGCACATCAGATCAGAATGCTGTCTAAATGCACTTTGTCTTGGCTAGAGTAAGAGCAGTATCTTCAATCATATCTTCTTGCCCACCAACCATACCCCGCCTACCAAGCTCCATCACGATCTCCCTTGCAGGCACGCCATATTTTTTCTCGGCCCGCTTAGCGAAGAGCAGAAATGAGGAGTACACACCTGCGTAACCCAGCGTCAACGAATCCCGATCCACACGGATTGGCTGATCCATCAGGGGCACCACGATATCCTCGGCTACATCCTGAATCTTGAACAGATCCACACCTGTTTCAATCCCCATTCGGTTACACACCGCAATGAAAACTTCTAGAGGCGTATTGCCAGCACCTGCACCCAACCCAGCGGCGGCTGCGTCTATACGCGTTGCACCTGCTTCAATAGCAGCAATCGAGTTTGCCACGCTCATTGAAAGATTATGGTGGCCGTGAAAGCCTATTTCGGTTTCCGGCTTGAGAGCCTCGCGTACGGCGCCGATCCGCTGTTTCACATAATTCGGCAGCATGAACCCGGCCGAGTCAGTGATGTAAATGCAGTTGGCACCATATGCTTCCATAAGCAGTGCTTGCTGAACCAGTTTTTCCGGCTCAGCCATGTGTGACATCATCAGGAAGCCAACGGTATCCATTTCCAGCTTGCGTGCAAGTGTGATGTGCTGTTCCGATACGTCGGCCTCGGTACAGTGCGTGGCCACACGAATGGTGTGTACACCAAGATCGCGCGCCATGCGCAGATGATCCACTGTGCCGATTCCGGGAATCAGCAGGGCTGAGACCTTGGCGTGAGTGAGTAGCGGGATTACGGTAGACAGATACTCCTCATCGCTGTGTGCAGGAAAACCGTAATTAACGGATGCCCCTCCCAGCCCATCCCCGTGTGTAACTTCGATCAGTGGTACGCCAGCCGCATTTAGTCCGGTCGCCACCGCTTTCATTTGCTCCAGACTTATCTGGTGCCGCTTCGGATGCATGCCGTCACGCAAGGTCATATCGTGAACAGTGATTTGTTTTCCATGGACAGTCATTGTTATTTCTCCTTATATGGCCGGGACGGTTGTACGTTCGGTTTTGCTTGCCAATACTTCTTCAGCAAACATTTCGGCAGTGCGTACGGCGGCTGCGGTCATGATGTCCAGGTTGCCGGAAAATTTCGGCAGGAAGTCTCCCAAACCTTCTACTTCCAAATAGACCGATACGCGCTTGCCATCGAAGACTGGACCGTTTACCACTTTGTAGCCTGGCACGTATTTCTGCACTTCCTGGACCATGGCATGGATTGATTCGGTAAGCCTGGCCTGGTCTGGTTCATCGTCGGTCAGGCAATGCACCGTGTCGCGCATGATCAGAGGCGGTTCGGCCGGGTTGATGATGATGATGGCCTTGCCTTTCCTTGCCCCGCCAACTTTCTCGATGGCACCAGATGTTGTTCGGGTGAATTCGTCGATGTTCTTTCGTGTGCCCGGGCCGGCGGATTTGGAAGAAATGGTAGCGACAATCTCGCCGTATTCCACGGCCTGAACGCGTGAAATGGCGGCGATCATCGGAATGGTTGCCTGCCCGCCGCAGGTCACCATATTGACGTTCATTTCCTGCTTGCCAATGTGTTCTCTTAAATTCACCGGCGGTACGCAGAACGGACCAATCGCGGCAGGGGTCAGGTCAATGACCATGACGCCCTGCGCAGTCAGCTTGTCGGAGTTTTCTTTGTGCACATAGGCTGATGTGGCATCGAATGCGACCTGAATATTGTCGGTAGCGATGTGTGGCAATAAGCCATCCACTCCCTGATCAGTAGTTTTCAGTCCGAGTTCGCGGGCACGTTTTAGCCCTTCTGAAGTGGGATCAACGCCAACCATCCAGACGGGTTCCAGTACTGGACTTCTTAGCAATTTGTACAACAGATCGGTGCCGATATTGCCTGGACCGATCAGGGCACAGCGGATTCTTTGGCTCATGTTTTAGCTCTCAAGTAGTCGATGGAGATCGTGATAAATAGTGGGTTGGTAGATTAGTAGTGGCCTAGAACGAGGTTGGTGGGGTGTCCGGCCACGAAATTTTCAATGTTGTCGATCAATTGATCGGCCAACGTTTGCATGGCTTCATCACTTGCCCAGGCTACATGTGGCGTGACAATGACATTGGGCAGGTGGGCAATGCGCATGATGGCGGCATCCGCAGGTGGTGGCTCGCAGGCCGCCACATCGAGACCAACACCACTGATCAGGCCTTCGGTGAGTGCAATTTCCAGATCGCTTTCATCGATTAACCCACCTCGGCCGGTATTGATCAGCAACGGTTTGCGTTGCATCTGGCGGAATTCCGTCATTGCAATCATGTTGCGAGTTTCTGGTGTAAGAGGACTGTGCAGGCTGATGATGTCGCTGGTGGCCAGCACTTCATCCCAGGGGGTATAGAGCGGACCCATGCCGTTTTTCCCTTTGTGGGCGGCGAACATGACTTTCATGCCGAACACTCGGGCAATTTCCGCGACGCGCTGACCTAGCAAGCCTTCCCCAATGATGCCTAGACGCGCACCGCCAAGATCGTGAATGGGATGATTGAAGAAACAGAACTGACTGGATTTCTGCCATTCTCCAGCGAGGATGTCACCGTGGTAAGCCAATAGATTACGGCGCAATGCCAACATGAGAGCAAAGGTATGTTCCGGCACCGTGTTGATCGAATAACCCCGAATATTCGTGATGGCAATGCCGTGGGCGTGGCAATAGGCTTTGTCGACTGTGTCCGTACCGGTCGATGCCGCAGCGATCATCCGTAGTTTGGGTAGCTGTGAAAGTACTTCAGCAGTTAGACGTACTTTGTTGTTGATGGCAATCGACGCTTCTGCCAATCGTTCAACAACCTGTTCTGGCGCGGTTTGCTGATATTCCACGAGCGTGTGTGCAAAGCCCGGTGCGCGCAGTTTGATTTGTGATGCGATGGTGGCGCGATCAAGAAAGACGATGTGTTCCATGAGATTCATCCAAAATACTGAATGGAGAAGGTCTTGCCGTGCTAAGAAAAAAATCAGGGAAGCGGGTCTGTAATTTGTAATGTTGATTGATCATCATACAAATAAAGACCCGCCACGACTTTGGAAATGGCGATCTGTTACACCAACGAAGCCTCAGCACGCTTAGCAACGATATGCACCAGAATGCTGCCCAGAATGACGCAGCCGCCAAGGAAGATCAGACCGCTGATGAACGAACCGGTGGTGTCCCGAATCATGCCGACAATGATCGGGCCACCAAAGCCACCCAAGTTGCCAATCGAGTTGATGAAGCCAATACCCGCTGCTCGTGCGCTACCAGTCAGGAACGTTGGCGGAATGGTCCAGAAGAGAGGCATGCAGCCATACATGCCAATGCTGCTGATGGAAAGAAGCAGGATCGTCAGTGTCGGATTGTCCTGGGTGAATGCGCTGGCCAGCAGCGCTGTGCCGGCCACCCCGGTCGATAGCGTTACGTGCCATTTGCGTTCCTTGAACTTATCGGAACTCATTCCGATCAGCAGCATACCTGCTGACGCCGCAATGAAAGGAATTGCTGCAAGTATGCCAATTTGACCGCTGCTAATGGTGCCGCTGAAGTTCTTGATGATCTGCGGTAGCCACATGTTGACGCCGTAAACACCTACCACCATGCAGACATAGATCGCACACAGCAACCAGACTCGGCCATTCTTCATCACTTCGAAGGTGCCAATCTTTTGCGTGGATTCGACTTGACGGCTTTCCTTGTCCAGTTCTTCCTGTAGCCATTTGCGTTCTGCTGGCTCCAGCCATTTGGCACTGTGTGGTTTGTCGGTTAGATAGTAGAGCGCGATGATGCCGACAATGGTGGATGGCAAGCCTTCCAGAATGAACATCCACTTCCAACCCGCCAAACCCATGATGCCATCCATCTGCAGCAACCAGCCGGAAAGCAGTGAACCCAGCGTCAGTGCGATCGGTTGTGCAAACATGAAGCGGGATGTGATCCGTGCCCGGTAGGCTTTCGGAATCCACATCGTCAGGTACAAGATGACACCCGGGAAAAATCCAGCTTCCGCAGCGCCAAGCAAAAAACGAATGATATAGAAGCTGACTTGCCCGCTGACCAATGCCATGCACGCAGAGACTAGTCCCCACACGATCATGATCAGTGCAATCCAACGTCGAGCACCATAGCGGTTGAGCGCCAGGTTACTGGGAACGCCAAAAAAGAAATATCCGACAAATAGAATACCCGCACCCCATCCGAAGATCGTCGGGGTGAAGGAAAGTTCTTTGTTCATCGTCAGTGCGGCAAAACCGAGGTTGACTCGGTCAACAAAGTTAAGCATGTACGACAAGACCAAGAACGGGATCAGTCGCCACGATACTTTTCGTATGATGCGCTGGCCGAAGTCTTCACTATCGACCAAAGGGGTTTCTGCTACCAGTGTTGTACTCACTTTGAACTCCTCCAAGTTAACAAAATGCTGCGATTACAAAGAGCGTCCGTGACTGTTTCTGTCTTATAACTAGACGCGAACGCCCCCAATCCGTGCTGGGCTTATTTGATTGTCAGCACAGCGCCTTTGGCTGCAGAAGAAGCCAAACGGGCATACAGTCCCAGGTAGCCCCGGGTGAATTTGGGTGCAGGTCTTTGCCAGTTTTTCAGTCGTTCGGCGATGACCTCGTCGCTGAGATCCAGATGAATTGCATTGTTCGGAATATCGACAGTGATCATGTCTCCATCCTCTACGATGGCAATCGGACCACCATCTGCAGCTTCAGGTGAGATATGGCCAACAAAGCAGCCATTGTTCGTACCAGAGAAACGACCATCAGTAACCACCGCAGTTTTTTTGGCGAGGCCAATGCCGTAAAGATATTTCATGGCTTTGTACATTTCGCGCATACCGGGGCCGCCTTTGGGTCCTTCGTAGCGAATGACAATTACATGACCTTCCTGAATGTCGCCGCCCAGAATGGCTTTAAGTGCTTCTTCTTCGCAGTTGAATACCTTGGCTGTACCGGTAAACAGATGCATCTGCGGGTCAATAGCTGCCGGTTTGGTCACGGCAGTTTCCGGAGCCAAGTTGCCGCGCAGAATCGCTAGGCCCTTTTGCTTGCTGAACGGCTGATCCATGGTGCTGATCACTTCGTTCGAGTTTGGCCACAGGCTCGGATGCGTTGCGATATTGGCTTCCACTGTCTTGCCGGAGACGGTCAGACATTCCTGATTAAGCAGGCTTTGAATTTCCTTCATCACGCGCGGAATGCCGCCGGCGTTGTGAAAATCCTCCATGTCGTATTTGGAGGCCGGGTTGACCTTGGCGACTTGCGGTGTGCATTCACTGAAGCGGCCGTAGATGTCCATCATGGTTTCTGGTGTGATGTCGATTTCTGCGGCGATGGCTGAGAGGTGCAGTACTGCATTGGTGGATCCACCGGTGGCCATGGCCACGCGTACAGCGTTTTCAAGCGATTGTTGGGTAATCACCTGATCTGCCGTGATGCCATTTTTGACCAGATTCATGATGGCTTTGCCGGTTTCTTCGGCCATGCGGAAGCGATCGGCATGCACGGCTGGAATCAGTGCTGCACCCGGTAGTGACATACCCATGGCTTCCGAGAGACAGCACATGGTGTTGGCCGTGCCATAAAACGCACACGAACCGCTGCATGGCCCGCAGGCGTCCTCAAGCTGATTGAAGGCAGCAATATCGATGCGCTTGCTTTTGAGCATCCCCACCGCCTCGGACATACTGGTCAGATCCGATTTGCGACCATCGAATACCTTACCGCCCAGCATCGGGCCGCCCGGCAGCACGATAGCTGGCAGTTTTAGTCGAGCGGCAGCCATCAGCATGCCTGGTACGATCTTGTCACAGGAGCCTAGCAGCACCAGCCCGTCGAGGCGGTGGGCTTGAGCCATGATTTCGATATCGCTGGCGATGATGTCACGTGAAGGCAGAATGAAATGCATGCCGTCATGGCCCTGGGCCGTACCATCGCAAGCTGCGATCACTCCGAATTCAGCAACCGTCCCGCCTGCGCGATGAATACCCTTGCGTACGAAATCGGCCACTTTGCGCAGATTTTCATGCCCCGGAACAAGTTCATTCCAAGCATTGGCAATACCGATAATTGGGCGAGAGAGATCGTCATCGGAGAACCCGAGCGATTTGAAAACCGTTCTGTTAAATGAAAACTCTGGGCGTTCAAGAATATCGTCACTTCTCTTACTCATGATGGTTTTGTCTCCTTAATGAGGGATAACTGCTTGGGATGAAACTCAGTGCAACATCGGTGCGATGCGGGAATTACGTATCTCGGTGTGACAGCGAGGAGAAAAGCAATTCCGAACCCAGGTCGGAGGCATGCATGCTCGCTGCATAGGAAATGACAACTTGGAAACCATCATGACCTTCTCGCTCCTTAGCTTGTTTTTCTAACGCCATGTAATTCCATGTATGGAAATACAGTTCTGTTGTTATTTGATATGGTCATCATACAAATCTGCTTTTAAAAAAACAAGCTTTCGCTTCATGGTCTTTCAGAAAAATATTTTTAGCCCGAAGATGTATTTTCAGATAGCTATGAAACAAGTGGTGCTGTGTGTAACCAAATTGCTGTCGTACTTGTACTGTTGTATGATGAATTTTTGTAGTGGCTGGCTAGAAAGATGGAATCACAAGATATTTGGGGAGTTAGCACGTCCAGCGATGAGATGATCGCTGGCGAGAGTCTGTCCACCCGTGTGGCAAAAGTACTGCGTGAAAAAATCCGCAATAGTGAACTGATGCCGGGAACGCGTTTGCCAACTGAACAGGCAATGTCACAGCATTTCGGTGTTAGTCGTACGGTTATCCGAGAGGCGATGGCTTCTCTCAAGCGCGATGGTCTGGTTGAAACGCGTCAAGGTAGTGGCTCGTTTGTTCGGAAGTCGGTGGCAGATCCTGCGTTCCAGATTGATGCCCAGATTGAACAATCGGTTCAGTCTTTGAGAAATCTGATTGAACTTCGTCGGGGCATAGAATCCGAGGTGGCCGCACTGGCGGCTCAGCGCCGTACACCTCATCAACTCCAACAGATTAAAGATACATTTGCCGATTTCCGTCGGGCGTTAGAGGATGGACGGGATGGGGTGCAGGAAGATGTCGCCTTCCATCTTTGCCTTGCCAAGGCAACCGATAATCCTTATTGGGTACGACTGATTAACAGTTATGCCCGACAGATCGGTTTCGGTACCCGCATTACTCGGGCTAGCGAGTCCAGACGACAGAATTACGCGAAGCAACTCTTGATAGAGCATGAAGCCATCGTCAAGGCTATCGAGGCTGGAGATCCAGCTGCCGCACGAGTCGCATCAATACAGCATATGGAACGAGCTGACCTGTTGGTGGCTGAAACAGATCGTGAGTTCTGGCAGGGTGAGGGGAGCCAATATGCACGAGCCTTCCAAGAGGTGAGTCGCGATAGCTAAAGCCGGTTCCGGTTGTGTGCTACGACATTGGCGCATGGTTTATTTAACAACAATGCGGATTTCCTTGGCATGGAAGTAACCATCCAAAGGTGCACAGCCCCGTGGGGACGCCAGTTGCGTATGAAAGTGGGCACCGAGGTGCCCGTTTTCATTTCTGCGACTGAATTTGCCAGCAGCGTGTAGCTGCCCTTCATCTCTGCACTTTCCTGCCCCACCCGGATTCCCGACACAAACAGCTGCAAGTATTGCTTGCCGAAGGCTGGCTTGCTGAATAACCGCTGCCTCAGCGCATGACGGAATTTCTCGACCTGCTTGGTGCGATCTTGTCAAAGGAGACGGACTGTTGCGGCTTGATGCTGACCAGTTCAATCAGGAAGGTTTCCCGTTCTGCCTTGAGCTTCTGCATCCGGGCGCGAATCGTTTCATCACTGGGCGAGAGCGTGCCGTACTCAATCGTTTCCAATAAACTGTTTTGCCGCTTCTCGACCTCGGTCAGGGCTTTTTGTGTTTGCTCGATCTTGGTCTGTGGACTGGACTTTTGGGTGTTTCTTGGTAAGCATGTGGACTCCGGACAATGCGGCAGTTTCCTGCCAAAAGTCCGTTCACACAAAATTCCGCACAGGCCCCCTAGTGGAGCAGATGGGGCACAATTGCTTGATCGGCACCGGCGACACCTGGCTCATAACGGGATTTCCCGTATGGACCCGCCCTTCCCGCCCGGCGATAGTCGGCTACTTCGCAAGGAGGGGATAACATGACACAACATAATCGCGATGGCTTTACCAGCACCTTTGGGGTACTGGTCGCCACGCTCGGCTCGGCCGTGGGGCTGGGCAATATCTGGAAGTTTCCGTACCTGACTGGCGCGAACGGCGGTGCCGGTTTCCTGCTGGTTTACCTGATCGCCACGCTCTTGATCGGCCTGCCGGTGATGATCGCCGAGACCACGCTCGGCCGCGCCGCGCGCGCCAATGCCGTGACCACGTTCGAGCGCCTCGCCCCGCCCAACCAGCGTGGCTGGAAGGCGATGGGCTGGATGGGGTTTGCGGCAGCTTTCCTGATCATGGCGTTCTATTCGGAAGTTGCCGGCTGGGTGTTCGCCTATATCTTCAAAGCGATTTCAGGCCAGATTTCGACCACGGATCCTAAAATCGCCGGCGCGGCATTCGGTGCACTGGTTTCAAACCCGGTATCGTCGCTGATCTGGCAATGGATCGTGCTCGCCATTACCGGCGGGATCATCGTGTTCGGTGTTTCCAGAGGCATAGAGGCCGTGACTCGCAAATTGATGCCCCTGCTCTTCTGCCTGCTGCTGATTCTTGGCATCCGCAGCCTGACGCTGCCAGGGGCATTGGAAGGCATCAAGTTCCTGTTCACGCCGGACTTTGCCAAGATCACGCCAGCAGTCATCCTGACCGCACTCGGGCTGGCGTTCTTCAAGCTTTCCATCGGCATGGGTACGATGGTTACCTATGGCAGCTATTTCCGCGACAACCAGAATATTCCGGTGACTACCGGCCGCGTGATGCTGGCCGATCTGACCGTGAGCATGCTGGCGGGTATCGCCATCTTCCCGGCGGTGTTCGCTTTTGGCTTCGCACCGGCTGCCGGACCATCGCTGGTGTTCATGACCATTCCGGCGGTGTTCGCCAGCATGCCGGGCGGCACCCTGTTCATGACGCTGTTCTTCATCCTTACCGCCGTGGCCAGCATCGGCGCGATCCTGTCTCTGCTGGAAGTGCCGATCGCCATCCTGTGTGAACGCTTCAAGCTCGGCCGCAAGCGCGCGACTGCAATAACGATCATGCTGATTGCCCTGCTGGGTGCGCCGGCAGCGCTATCGCAAGGCGTGGGCGCGGAGTGGAAGCTATTCGGGCTGAATCCGTTCGATCTGTTCGACTTTCTCAGTTCCAACATCCTGCTGCCGCTGGGTGGCATCCTGATCTGCGTGTTCGTCGGCTGGGTCTACGGTTTGCCGCAGTGGGAGAAACAGCTCAGCAACAGCGGCAAGCTGCAAAACGGCTGGCTGGTACAGGCGGTATTCTTCCTGATCCGCTATGTAACGCCGTTTTCGATTGCGATCGTGCTGCTACACGGGCTGAAAGTGTTCTAGGTTCTGCTGACGTTTTGCCGTGACGGTAGAATTTGCCGCTTTGCGCAGATGGACAGAACGAAGCTGAGTGATGACGAGTGGGAGCGGCTACTGAAAGCTGCTCCCATCTATCCTTTGTTTGGTCGTCAAGAGATCGGAAAAGTTGAAGCCGATTTTGGTTGTGCGCTACGGTGTTGGCGTATGGTTATTTAACGACTGAAGGCCACAGCGGGATGGGATTTACCTACACCCTGCGTACCGGCGGCCCGGCACAGTTTGCCCATGCGGCCGAAGTGGCGCCGGGATTGATTGGCGAAGACCCGAACGATATTGGCCGCCTGTGGGGAAAAATGGTGTGGGCGGTGGCGTCGGTTGGGCGTAGCGGTGTGGAACCCAGGCGATTGCCGCGATCGATACCGCCCTGCGCATGGGCATGGCCATGGAACAATTCAATCTCGAATGGCTGGAAGAGCCGCTGGATGCCTACGATGTCGAAGGGCATGCCACGATGGCGGCGCAACTTGTCACTCCGGTTGGCACTGGGGAAATGTTGACCAGTGCGGGTGAGGTGGCGGCCTATATCAAGCGTGGGGCGATTGATCTGGTGATGCGCGATGCACCGCGCGTGGGCGGGATCACCCCGTTCCTGAAAGTGGCCGTGATGGCGGAAGACGCCGGCCTGGTGATGGCCCCGCACTTCGTGATGGAAATTCACCTGCAACTGGCCGCTGCCTATCCGCATGCTGCCTGGGTGGAGCATTTCGAATGGCTCGAACCGGCTTTCAACGAGCGGCTGGAAATTCGCGATGGCCACATGATCATGCCGAATCGCCCCGGCCATGGCTTTACCCTGCATGAGCAGATCGCAGGCTGGACCGTGGCGCAGACCGAAATCGGCAAGCGGGCCTGATGCTGATTTCGATAGCCGGTGATGGGTTATGCCCGCAACCGGCTATCGAGCGTATCAATGATTTCTGCCCAATCCGCATCTTGCAGTATTTCCTCTTGCAGAAATTGTTTCTGAGCGGGAGACCAGAAAGCGGCATCGGCCAATCTGATGGTTTGAGCTAATGGGCGATGCGTTGCGATAAAGCTTTCAATGCCGTTGATGTCATCTGGCAGGCCAAGCTGACAGAAGAGTTCATGCAGTTCGTGGACAGGTGCATTCATCGCGCTCTCCTTATGAAAACTGTGCCTGCAGCATTGCCAATGACCAGCTGGCGCCATGTGCATACTGGCAGTGTTGATGCCTGAGTAGGTTTGCAGCGGACAAGGGCCAACCGTTTTCGTCCAGTCAGGGGCACGAGTTTACGGTCGGTGCATTCAACATAGTCAATGCTTGGATATCGGGCCAGACGATATGACTGACAGCGCGATGAGGGGGGGCTGGTAGTGAATCCAGCAGTGGGTGGTGTCACAGACCAGGCTTGCGCCAGAAATATTTCCACACGAAACCTGGCCAGGCAAACACGGCGAACAGGCTCAGCGTGATCACGTAAAAGGCCCAGCTCTGCTCATGCACCGGCGTGCGCTGGGCTTCCAGTAGCTGCGCGAACAGGCCGAGCAGCACATACAGCAGGCTCCATTCCAGCAGCCGCCAGCCAAACGCCTTGTGACCATTGGCCGGTTGCCGGATGAGCAGGATGCGATCGGTCAGGAAGGGCAGGTTGGCGGCGATGATGGCCAGCGTATAGAAGAGCAGGGCGATGAGGGTCATGGTTGTCTGGAAAGCAAAATACCCTCTCCCGTAGGTGGGAGAGGGCAGAGAGAGGGTAAAACGCTCACAGTACCGGCAGCGAGCGCTGCACGGCCTCTGCCAGCACGGAGAGCAGTCGCTCCGGTGCCAGGCCAAGGGCAAGCAGCAACAGGCAATTGATCGAGAGCAGGATGCGGAAATCCTGGCTGGCGACAATCGGCGCATCGTGCGCGGGCGCGTCGAAGTACATCACCTTGACCACGCGCAGGTAGTAGAACGCGCCGATCAGCGAGCAGGCTACGGCCAGCACCGCGAGCCAGATCAGGCCGATGTTGACGATGGCCTTGAGTACGGCCAGCTTGGCAAAGAAGCCGACGAACACCGGAATGCCCGCCATCGAGAACATCACAATCAGCATCATCGCGGCAAACCACGGGCTGCGCTTGGCCAGACCCTTGAAATCCGCAATCTGGTCAGCCTCGAAACCCTTGCCGGCCAGCAGCATGATCATGCCAAAGCCGGCTGCTGCAGTCAGCATGTAGGTCATGGCATAGAAGAAGCTGGCCGAGAACCCGGCCGGGTTGCCTGCCAGAAAGCCCAGCAGCAGAAAACCCATGTGCGAGATGGTGGAGTAAGCCAGCATGCGCTTGAGGCTGGTCTGCGCAATGGCGGCAACGTTACCCACGATCAGCGAGAGTACCGCCAGCACGATAAGCATGCTGCTCCAGTCCGCGGTGAAACCGGCCAGTGCTTCGGCCAGCAGGCGGAAGATGAACGCAAATGCAGCCAGCTTGGGCGCGGAGCCGATCAGTTGTGCCAGCAGCGTGGGCGCGCCATCGTAGACATCGGGCACCCACATGTGGAACGGTACCGCGCCGAGCTTGAAGGCGATGCCGGTCACGATGAATACCAGGCCGAATACGGCAAGCAGGTAATTGGCCTGCTGGCTGGCGATACTGCGGGCAATAACCAGGATATCGAGCGAGCCGGTCGCGCCGTAGATCATCGACATGCCGTAGAGCAACAGGCCGGAAGCCAGTGCGCCCAGCACGAAATACTTCATGGCGGCTTCCGAGGCACGAACCTGATGGCGCGGCATGGCGACCAGCGCATAGAGCGAGAGCGAGAGCAGCTCCAGGCCCACATACAAGGTGACAAAGTTGGTGCTGGAGGCCATCACCATCATGCCCAGCAGCGCGAACAGGGAAAGCGTGAACAGCTCGCCCTTGAAGATATCGCGCGCCAGTGCATAACCGCGGCCGTAAATCAGGACCAGCGCCACACCTACAATCATGCCGAGCTTGGCCCATTGCGAAAGCGAATCCGCCACGAACATATTGCCGAAGGCGTAATGCGCGGCCGGGTGCCAGGTTTGCAGTACCACCAGTGCTGTGCCGGCCAGTGCTGCCAAGGTAAGGCCATAGCTGATCTGGCGTTTGTCATCGCTGATGAAAAGGTCGGCCAGCAGAATGAACAAAGCGGCGCAGAGCAGGAAGATTTCCGGCGCGGCAATCCAGGGGTTCAGTGTTGTCCAGGTCATGTTCATGCCTTGTTTCATGCCGGCGACATGGGTCGCCGGGTTATAAAAAATTCAAGTCAGTGTCTAATACCGTTCTCTTAAGCATCGATTTTCCCTCTCCCCCAGCCCCTCTCCCGCAAGCGGGTGAGGGGAGCATTGGCCAAACCACCGATTTTGCTCCCTCTCCCGCGTGCGGGAGAGGGTTGGGGAGAGGGTAAAGGCAGAATATCCCTTAAGTGAGCGGCAGTCGTCTCAGTGCGGCAGCTTGGTGGCCGCAGCCAGGCGAATCAGATCATTCACCGATTCATGCAGCACATCGCCAAACAGCCGCGGGTAGAGGCCCATGCCCAGTACCGCCACGGCCAGCACGGCCAGTACAATGAATTCGCGCAGGTTCACGTCTTTCAGCTCGTCGACATGGGCGTTGCCCACTTCGCCGAAGATCACGCGCTTGACCATCCACAGCGTGTAGGCCGCACCGAAGATCAGTGTGGTGGCTGCGGCAAACGCGTACCAGAAATTCACCTGCACGGCGCCCAGCACCACCATGAATTCACCGACGAAACCGGAAGTGCCCGGCAGTCCGGAATTGGCCATGGCGAACAGCACCATGAAGCTGGCGAAAATCGGCATGCGGTTGGCCACACCGCCGTAATCGGCGATCTTGCGGCTGTGCACGCGGTCGTACATCACGCCGATGCAGAAGAACATCGCGGCGGAAACAAAGCCGTGGCTGATCATCTGGATGATCGCGCCTTCCACGGCATACTGGTTGAGCTCCCCGTTGGCAAACATGAAGAAGCCGAGCGTGACAAAGCCCATGTGCGAGATCGACGAGTACGCCACCAGCTTTTTCATGTCGGTCTGCACCAGTGCCACCAGGCCGATATAGACCACGGCCACCAGCGAGAGCAGTACGAACACCCAGGCATATTCGCGGCTGGCATCGGGCAGGATGGGCAGCGCAAACCGCAGGAAACCGTAGGCACCCAGTTTGAGCGTGATGGCGGCCAGTACCATCGAACCGCCGGTCGGCGCTTCCACGTGGGCATCGGGCAACCAGGTATGCACCGGCCACATCGGCACCTTCACGGCAAACGCAAAGAAGAACGCAATCAGGATCAAGCCTTGCGCTTGCAGCGAGAGCGGGGTGCGCACGAAATCGGCGATTTCGAAACTGCCGCCTGCCTGCTGGTACAGGTAGATCAGCGCGACCAGCGTCAGCAGCGAGCCCAGCAGCGTATAGAGAAAGAACTTGATCGCGGCATAAACGCGGCGCGGTCCGCCCCAGACACCGATGATCAGGTACATCGGGATCAGCATGGCTTCAAAGAACACGTAGAACAGCATGGCATCGAGTGCTGCAAACGCGCCATTGATCAGCCCGCACATGATCAGGAAGGCGGCCATGTACTGTGCCACGCGCTCGGTGATCACCTGCCAGCCGGCAACGACGACTGCGAGCGTGACAAAGCTGTTGAGCAGGATGAACCACATCGACAAGCCGTCGATGCCAAGGTGGTAGTTGATGTTGAAGCTGGCGATCCACGGCCGCAGTTCCTCGAACTGCGGGCCGCCATGCAGGGACTGGAAGCCGAAGTACAGTGGCAGCGTCACCAGAAAACTGGCGATGGCACCCACCAGGGCGAGCCAGCGGGCGGTGGCTGCATTGCGATCGCCACCGGTTGCCAGTACC
The DNA here is from genome assembly GCF_055810895.1 of Formivibrio sp. oc-25. NCBI lineage: Bacteria > Pseudomonadati > Pseudomonadota > Betaproteobacteria > Neisseriales > Chitinibacteraceae > Formivibrio > Formivibrio sp. oc-25. The sequence continues at coordinate 26,069 of NZ_JBVVOL010000023.1, forward strand.
AGCAGGCCGGAGACGATAGGGAGCCAGATTGCGAGGCTGAGAAGATGTCCTGTCATATCAATATCCGTGTCCAGTATCAACGCAGGGCCGGCAGAATGCCGCCCAGCCACCAGGAAAGCAGAATGATCGCGCCGACGATCATGGCAAATGCGTAGTGGTAGAGGTAACCTGTCTGCAACCTGCGAACCACGCGCGAGCTGAGTTCGACCACTTTGGCTGAACCGTTGACCAGCACGCCATCGATCAGGATGGTGTCACCCAGTTTCCACAGAACCAGACCCACTCCACGACCTGCGGCGGCAAAGCCCTTGATGTAGAGGTGATCCATGTAGTACTTGTTTTCCAGCAGCGTGTAGAGCGGGCCAGAAGCACGCTTGATCGCAGCTGGAATGTCTGGGCGCTTCAGATAGAAGAACCACGACAGCCCCACGCCGGCCAGTGCCAGCCAGAAGGGAGCGGTTTGCACAGCATGCAGGCCCATACCGGTGACGCCGCCATGGTGATGGAACAACTCGCCTAGCTTGGCCATTGCCTCGTGGTTGCTGCCGACAGTAATGACATTTTTGAAGAAATCACCAAACAGCATCGGCTCGATTTCCACTGCACCGATCAGTACGGACGGGATGGCCAGCAAGACCAGCGGCAACGTAACCACCCAAGGTGACTCATGTGGTTTTTGGCCAGGAGCCAGACCGTGATGGTGATCAGCGGATTCTTCCTCGTCGGCATGGTCGCCATGGTGATGCGCCTTGCCGAAACGCTCCTCGCCGTGGAAGACGAGGAAGTACATGCGGAACGAATAGAACGCCGTGACGAACACCCCGGCCATCACCGCAAAGTAGGCAAATCCGGCAGCCGGCAGCGTGCTGAAGTGCACGGCCTCGATGATCGAATCCTTTGAGTAAAAGCCTGAGAGGAATGGCGTGCCGATCAGTGCCAGCGAGCCAATCAAGGATGTGATCCAGGTAATCGGCATGTACTTGCGCAAGCCACCCATGTTGCGGATGTCCTGGTCATGGTGCAGACCCATGATGACGGAACCGGCAGCCAGGAACAGCAGCGCCTTGAAGAACGCATGCGTCATCAAATGGAATACCCCGGCCTGATAGGCTGATGCACCCAATGCCACGGTCATGTAGCCAAGCTGCGATAGCGTGGAATAGGCCACCACACGCTTGATGTCGTTCTGGATGATGCCGAGGAAGCCCATGAAGAGCGCGGTGATTGCGCCAATGATCAGGATGAAGTTCAGCGCGGTGTCCGACAGCTCGAACAGCGGCGACATGCGCGCCACCATGAAGATACCTGCGGTCACCATGGTTGCGGCGTGAATCAGCGCGGAAATCGGGGTCGGGCCTTCCATCGAATCCGGCAGCCAGACATGCAGCGGGAACTGTGCCGATTTGCCCATCGCGCCAATGAACAGCAGGATGCAGGTAACGCTCAGCAGGGAGAATTCATAGCCGGGGAACAGCGTGATCTTGGCGGTTTCCAGCGAAGGCGCCAGATTGAACACCTCGGCGTAATCCATCGAGCCAAAATGCGCGAGTACAAGACCGATGCCGAGCAGGAAGCCGAAGTCACCCACGCGGTTGACCAGGAAGGCCTTCATGTTGGCAAAGATCGCCGTCGGGCGCTTGAACCAGAATCCGATCAGCAGGTAGGAAACCAGACCCACCGCCTCCCAGCCGAAGAAGAGCTGGATGAAGTTGTTGCTCATCACCAGCATCAGCATCGAGAAGGTAAACAGCGAGATATAGCTGAAGAAGCGCGCGTAGCCCGGATCTTCGTGCATGTAGCCGATGGTATAGACGTGAACCATCAGCGAGACGAAGGTCACCACGCACATCATCATCGCGGTCAGGTTGTCGATCAGGAAACCGACATTGAATTCCAGTCCGGCCACGGTCAGCCAGGTGTAGACCGTGCCGTTGAAGGTTTCTCCGCCAGACAGCAGGTCTTTCAGTACCCAGGCCGAGAGCAGGAAGGAAACGGCGACACCTGCGATGGTGACCGTGTGCGCGGCACGGCGGCTGATGGCCCAGCCGAACAGGCCGGCAACCAGCGCACCAAACAGTGGCGCCAGTGGAATCAGGAGGTAAATGGTTTGCATTGAGTTATCCCTTCAGGCTGTCCAGTTGTTCCACTTCGATGGAACGCAGGTTGCGGAACAGCACCACCAGAATGGCGAGCCCGATTGCCGATTCGGCCGCGGCCACGGTCAGGATGAAGAATACGAAGACTTGTCCGTGCAGATCGCCCAGGAACTGCGAGAACGCCACGAAATTCATGTTCACGGCGAGCAGCATCAGTTCAATGGCCATCAGCATCACGATCAGGTTCTTGCGGTTCATGAAAATGCCGAACACGCTGATCGCAAACAGCACGGCGCCCAGCGCCAGATAATGGGTGAGGGTCAGCATCCTGCGTTCTCCCCGTTGTTGGTTTCCTGCGGCGCATGGGCCGGTTTTTCTGCCTTGACCTTGACCAGCTCGATACGGTCGGCAGCCTTCACTGCGACCTGTTCCGCTGGATTCTGGTATCGCGTGTTCTTGCGCTTGCGCAGCGTAAGGGCAATGGCCGCGATCATGCCGACGAGCAGCAGCACGGCGGCAAGCTGGAACGGCAGGAAGTAATCGGTATAGATGAGCCGGCCGAGTGCCTTGGCGATGTTGTAGCCTGCTTCGGGTTCCGGCATCTGTGCTTTGGCTGGCGTAGCGCTGCGGTGTGTCAGGATCAGCAGCATCTCCGCCAGCATGATGGCCGCCACGGCACCAGCGACCGGGAAGAAGCGCCAGAAGCCCTTGCGCAACGATTCAACATTGATGTCGAGCATCATCACTACGAACAGGAACAGCACCATCACCGCGCCGATATAGATCAGCACCAGTGAAACAGCCAGGAACTCGGCCTTTATCAGCATCCAGAGCATGGCGCCAGTAAAGAACGACAACACCAGGAACAGTGCCGCGTGCACCGGGTTTTTTGCCGTGACCACGCGCAGTGCGGAAAGCACCAGAATGGCGGCAAACAGATAGAAAAGTGCCAGTGTCATGTCTTGTCCTCAGCGATACTTGGCATCGGCGGCTTTGCGAGCGGCAATTTCGGCTTCGTACTTGTCGCCCACTGCCAGCAGCATCGGCTTGGTGTAGTAGAGATCGCCGCGTTTTTCACCGTGGTATTCGAAGATATGCGTTTCCACGATGGCATCGACCGGGCAGGCTTCCTCGCAGAAACCGCAGAAGATGCACTTGGTCAGATCAATGTCGTAGCGTGAAGTACGGCGGGTGCCATCGTCGCGCTGTTCCGATTCGATCGTGATCGCCATTGCCGGGCAGACGGCTTCGCACAGCTTGCAGGCAATGCAGCGCTCTTCGCCATTGGCATAGCGGCGCTGGGCATGCAGACCACGAAAACGCGGCGAAAGCGGGGTTTTCTCTTCCGGATATTGCACCGTGATCTTCGGTGCAAACAGATGCTTGAAGGTAACGGCCAAGCCCTGCAGCAATTCCCACAGCAGGAAAGTCTTGAAGTACTGCGTAATTTTCTCCATGTCAGCTCCGTATTATTTCCAGATGGAGAAAGGGGTTTGCATCCAGGCACCGATCAGGACAATCCAGACCAGGGTAACCGGGATAAACACCTTCCAGCCCAGGCGCATCAACTGATCGTAGCGATAGCGCGGGAAAGTGGCGCGGAACCACAGGAAGCAGAACAGCAGCAACGCAACCTTGGCCACCCACCACAGGAAGGATGGCGCGCCCAGTACCGGGATGCTGGCCGGGAAGGGCGAGAGCCAGCCACCCAAGAACATCACCGAGGCCATGGCGGAAATCAGGATCATGTTGGCGTATTCGGCCAGGAAGAAGATCGCAAACGTCATGCCCGAGTATTCCACCATGTGGCCGGCCACGATTTCCGATTCGCCCTCGACGATATCGAACGGCGCACGGTTGGTTTCGGCCACACCCGAGATGAAATACACCACGAAGAAGGGCAACAGCGGGATCAGGTTCCAGGAAAGGATTGACCCGCCTGCCAAACCCTGGCCTTGCTGGGCAACGATCTCGGTCAGGTTCAGGCTGCCGGAAACCATCATCACGCCGATCAGGGCGAAGCCCATCGCCAGCTCATAGGAAATGACCTGCGCAGCGGCGCGCATGCCGCCCAGCAGGGCGTATTTTGAGTTGGATGCCCAGCCGGCGATGATCACGCCGTAGATGCCCATCGAGGTGATCGCCATCACGTAGAGCAGGCCAACGTTGACATCGGCCAGCACAAAGCCGGGATAGAACGGCACCACGGCCCAGGCTGCGAGCGCCGGGGTGATGACCATGACCGGCGCCATGAAGAACAGCCCCTTGCTCGAAGCCGATGGGGTAATGATCTCTTTCAGGATCAGTTTCAGCCCGTCCGCGATCGGTTGCAGCAAGCCCCACGGGCCGACCCGGTTCGGGCCGATGCGGATCTGCATGAAGCCGATGATCTTGCGCTCGGCCAGCGTCAGGTAGGATACCGCGCCCATCAGGATGGAAAGCACGACCACAATCTTGACCAGTGCCCAGATCAGCACGGCCAGATTGTGTCCCAGGTATTGCTCCATCCACTGGAGCGGCAATTGCAGGAGTTCCATCGGTCAGATCCTCATGCACGTTTCACGGCGATTGGCGCGTAAGGATCGCCAAGTCCGCAGGTCAGGGGATGGGCCGCCGCGACGCGAACCACGTTGTCGGGCAGCCCTGTGTCGATGGCAACGGACAGGAGGATTTCTCCCGAACCCTGGTCGATCAGCGCTTCATCGGCTGGCTGCAATCCAAGCCCAGCCAGCGTGCCGGCATTGGCCAGCAGCCTCGGCGCTGCGGCATCTGCCGTGGCTTGCAGGCTGGGAGCGCGACGCGTGATCGTATCGAGCTGGTAGATTGGAACTTCACCCAGCCGGACCAGACCCTGGGCCGTTTGCTGTGACAGCGATACCGGAGCGACGGGCGCGTTGGACAGCCGGGCTGAGATTTCGCCTGCCAGTGCCTCATCACGGATGGTTTCCGAGGTTTCGTAGTCAAAGCCGCTGAAGTTGAGCACATTGCCCAACACGCGCAGTACTTTCCATGCGGGACGTGTGTCACCGAGCGGGCGCACCACGCCGTTGAAACTCTGTGCGCGGCCTTCCATGCTGACGAAAGTGCCGGCCGTTTCGGTGAAGGGCGAAACGGGCAGGATCACATCGGCATAGTCTTCCACACCATCCACGAACGGGTTGAGCGCAACCACGAAATCGGCAGCGTTCAATGCGGCCAGTGCCTGTGCGCCGTTGGCTGCATCAAACTGCGGCTCGGCGTGCAGCAGGAAGTAAGCCTGCTTCGGCGTGGCGAAGACGTTGCCGCCGATTTCGGCACCGATCAGCTGTGCGCCGACCGAGTTGGCAGCTTCGCTCATCACACCGAGCTTGGCGCCGGTTATCTCAGCCAGTGCGCTGGCGGCAGCGTGGATTTCAGCATGACGCGGGTTGTGCACGGACAAGTTGCCCAGGAGGATGGCAGTTTTCGCCTTGCCGTGAAGGCTTGCTGCGATGGTGCTGGCCGAGTCGGTCACGGCAATGCCGGTCAGATCGATGTGGGCCGGTGCTGTTTTGCCGCTGGTTTCAAGTGCTGCCTTGAGGACGGCCAGCAGGCCTTCGACCATCTGGTCGGGGCGCACCACCATCTCGCTCGCGAGTTGCGTGAGCAGGTCATCGCGATGCGGATTGATGATGGAGAGTGCCATGCCTTTCTTGACCGATTGGCGCAGGCGTTGCGCGAGCAGCGGTTGCTCTTTGCGCAGGCTCGAACCAATCACGAGAACGGCTTCGTTCTGTGCAAGTTCCGCAATCGACTGGCCGAGCCAAGTGGCGCCTTGTGTCTTGAGACGGAAATCGTTCTGGCGCAAACGGGTTTCGACCTGTTCGATACCCAGGCCAGCCATCAGCTTGCGCAGCATAAACAGTTCTTCCACCGTGCTGTTCGGGCTGGCAACGGCAGCAACATTGCTGGCGCCATGTGCGGCAATGATGTCCTTCAGCTTGCCGGCAACCAGTTCGAGCGCGGTCTGCCAATCGGTTTCAACCAGATGGCCATCCTTGCGGATCAGCGGTTTGGTGGCACGGTTGTCGGAATTGAGCGCTTCGTAGGAGAAGCGATCGCGGTCCGACAGCCAGCATTCGTTGATGCCTTCGTTTTCCAGCGGCAGCACGCGCATCACCTTCTGGTTCTTGACCTGAACGATCAGGTTGGAACCCAGTCCGTCATGCGGGGCGACGGATTTGCGGCGCGACAGTTCCCAGGTGCGGGCGCTGTAGCGAAACGGCTTGCTGGTAAGCGCGCCGACCGGACACAAGTCGATCACGTTGCCGGAAATTTCCGAATTCACGGTCTGACCCAGGAATGGCAGCACCTCCGAGTGTTCGCCGCGAAACGCCAGACCAAGTTCCTGGTAGCCGGCAATCTCGTCGGTGAAACGCACGCAGCGACTGCAGTGAATGCAGCGCGTCATTTCGGTGGTGATCAGCGGACCAAGATCCTTATTGGGCACTACGCGCTTGGCTTCCTGGTAGCGCGAGCCATCGCCGCCATAACCGACCGACAGATCCTGCAGCTGACACTCGCCGCCCTGATCGCAGATGGGGCAGTCGAGCGGGTGATTGATCAACAGGAATTCCATCACACCTTTCTGTGCCTTCACGGCCAGATCGGAGTGGGTTTTCACAACCATGCCGTTGGTCACCGGCGTGGCACAGGCGGGCAGCGGCTTGGGGGCTTTTTCGACTTCGACCAGGCACATCCGGCAGCTCGCGGCAATCGAGAGCTTCTTGTGGTAACAGAAGTGCGGGATGTACACGCCCAGCGTGTGTGCCGCATCCATCACCGTACTGCCCGGTGCAACCGTGGTCTTTTTTCCGTCGATTTCAATTTCCAGCATGATCGACTTTCCGTATCTCAGTGGCTATCCAGATCCGGTCAATGACCGGATACCAGACACCGTTTGTTTTCAATGTGGTATTCGAATTCGCTGCGGAAGTGCTTGAGCATTCCGCGTACCGGCAATACGGCGGCATCGCCCAGCGCACAGATGGTGCGCCCGGCAATGTTGTCCCCCAGGTTGGCCAGCAGGTCGAGGTCTTCCGGGCGGCCTTCGCCTTGCTCGATGCGATGCACGATGCGGTAAAGCCAGCCGGTGCCCTCGCGGCAGGGCGTACACTGGCCGCAGGATTCCTCGTAGTAGAAATAGGAAAGCCGCTCCAGCGCCTTGACCATGCACACCGATTCGTCCATCACGATCACGGCACCCGAGCCAAGCATCGAGCCCGCCTTGGCGATGGCATCGTAATCCATGGTGATGCCCATCATCACTTCAGCTGGCAACACCGGTGCGGAAGAGCCTCCGGGGATGACGGCCTTGAGTTTCTTGCCGCCGCGCATGCCGCCCGCCATTTCCAGCAATTCGCTGAATGGCGTGCCCAGCGGGATTTCGTAGTTGCCGGGGCGGTTGACATGGCCGGAAACCGAAAACAGCTTGGTGCCGCCGTTGTTGGGCTTGCCCAGTTCCAGGAATTTCTGCGCGCCGTTGCGCACGATCCAGGGAACCGAGGCATACGTTTCGGTGTTATTGATGATGGTCGGCTTGCCATACAGGCCGAAGGTGGCAGGGAACGGCGGCTTGTAACGCGGTTGGCCTTTCTTGCCCTCCAGCGATTCCAGTAGGGCGGATTCTTCGCCGCAGATGTAGGCACCGTAGCCATGATGCGCATGCAACTGGAAGGAAAAACCGCTGCCCAGGATGTTGTCGCCCAGGAAGCCGGCCGCACGGGCTTCTCCCAGCGCAGTTTCAAATTGCTGGTAGATTTCGAAGATTTCACCGTGGATATAGTTGTAACCCACGGTGGCGCCGGTGGCGAACCCTGCGAGGATCATGCCTTCGATCAGCGCATGCGGGTTGCTGGCAAGAATGTCTTTGTCCTTGAACGTGCCCGGTTCGCCCTCGTCCGAGTTGCAGACCAGATATTTCTGGCCGACATAGCCCTTGGGCAGGAAGGTCCACTTCAACCCGGTCGGGAAGCCCGCACCGCCACGGCCGCGCAGGCCGGAAGCCTTGACTTCCTCGATCACCGCCTCGGGCGTGGTGCCTTCGCTCAGGATCTTTTTCAGCGCACTGTAACCCCCGCGCTGCATGTAGGCCGCGATGCCCGCATGGTCGGGTTGATCAAATTCGACGCCCTCGAAAACGACGCCTTTCACATAAACCGTCATTTCAGCCGAGCTCCGCAAGTTTTTTGTCGATGGCATCCGGCGTCATGTGGCTGCACATCTTGTGATTGTTCACGAGTAGGACTGGCGCCGAACCGCACGCGCCCATGCATTCGCCTTCCGCCAGCGTGTACTTGCCGTCGACCGTGGTCTCACCGAAACCGATGCCCAGTTTCTGCTTCAGGTAAGCCGCAGTTTCATTGGCGCCGGAAAGCGCGCAGGGCAGGTTGGTGCACACCGTCAGCTTGTGCTCGCCAACCGGGCTGAGGTCGTACATGTTGTAGAAGGTGGCGACCTCGTAAGCAGCAACCGGCGGTATGCCGAGGTAATCGGCGACTTCTGCGATCAGCTCGTTGGAAAGCCAGCGATGCTCGGTTTGCGCAATGCGCAGCGCGCCCATGACAGCGGAGCGCTTGTGTTCGGGCGGGTACTTGGCGACCTCGCGGTCGATCAGCGTGCGCGCCGAGGCAGAGAGGAGTTGCTTGGTTTCAGACATCAGCGGTCAACCTCGCCAAAAACGATATCCAGTGTGCCGATCACGGCAACCACGTCGGACAGCATGTGCCCGCGGGTCATTTCATCCAGCGCCGAAAGGTGGCAGAAGCCCGGCGCGCGGATCTTCATGCGGTAGGGCTTGTTCGCGCCATCGGAAACCATGTAGATGCCGAACTCGCCCTTCGGGTGTTCAATCGTCGCGTAGGCTTCGCCTTCCGGTACGTGCATGCCCTCGGTGAAGAGCTTGAAGTGGTGGATCAACTCTTCCATGTTCGATTTCATGGCTTCACGCGAAGGCGGCGCAACCTTGTGGTTGTCGGTGATGACCGGGCCCGGATTCTTGCGTAGCCAGTCCACGCATTGCTTGATGATGCGGGTGGACTGACGCAACTCTTCCACGCGTACCAGATAGCGGTCGTAGCAGTCGCCGTTCTTGCCGATAGGGATATCGAAATCCAGTCGGTCGTAGACCTCATACGGCATTTTCTTGCGGATATCCCAGGCAATGCCGGAGCCGCGCAGCATCGGACCGGTAAAGCCCAGTGCCATGGCGCGCTCGGGGCTGACCACGCCGATGCCGACAGTACGCTGTTTCCAGATGCGGTTGTCGGTGAGCAGGGTTTCATATTCATCGATCTTGCCGGGGAAGCGGTTGGCAAAATCTTCGATGTAATCGAGCAGAGAACCGCCACGGTTGGCATTCAAGCGCTTCACTTCCGCGGCATTGCGCAATTTGGATTGCGAATACTGCGGCATGGTGTCCGGTAGATCGCGATAGACCCCGCCCGGACGGTAATAGGCAGCATGCATGCGCGCGCCAGATACCGCTTCATAGCAATCCATCAGGTCTTCGCGTTCGCGGAAGCAATAGATGAACATTGTCATCGCGCCCAGATCGATGCCGTGCGCACCCAGCCACAACAGATGGCTGAGGATACGGGTGATCTCGTCGTACATGACGCGGATATATTGCGCGCGCAGCGGAACTTCGATACCCAGCAGTTTTTCCACTGCCAGGCAGTAGGCATGCTCGTTGGCCATGCTCGACATGTAATCGAGCCGGTCCATATAAGGCAGGTTTTGCAGATAGGTGCGCGTTTCGGCCAGTTTTTCCGTGGCGCGGTGCAGTAGGCCGATATGCGGGTCGGCACGCTCGACGACTTCGCCGTCCATTTCCAGAATCAGACGTAGCACACCGTGCGCGGCAGGGTGCTGCGGGCCAAAGTTGATTGAGTAATTACGGATTTCAGCAGTCACCGTATTGCTCCTCACGGATGATGCGCGGGGTGATTTCGCGCGGATCGATGGTGACGGGTTGGTAGACAACGCGTGATTCGGCTTCGTCGTAACGCATTTCCACATAGCCGGAAACCGGAAAATCCTTGCGGAATGGGTGTCCGGCAAAACCGTAATCGGTCAGGAGGCGGCGCAGGTCTGGATGGCCCGTGAACACGATGCCGTACATGTCATACGCTTCGCGCTCGAACCAGTTAACGCCGGGCCAGATATCGGTAACGGAAATGACTTCCGGGGCGTCATCGTTTGGGCAGAACACACGTATGCGCAAGCGGATATTGTGTTCGATCGAGATCAGGTGATAGACCGCCGCAAAGCGGTGACTATCCCATGCACCATCCTTGTAGGCGCTGTAATCCATGCCGCAGACATCGATGCAGGATTCAAAACCAAGCTGGTCGCGCAATTTAAGCGCGACAGTCATCCAGGCTGCGGCGGGTACTTCCAGGGTGATTTCGTTGAGCGCGCACTTGAGTGACGAAATTTCCGTCTCAGCAAGCGCGCCCTGCAGGCGAGTCATCAGGTTATCAAGTCGGCTGGCCATGCGTGTGCCTCAGGTGCGCGAAAGTATGCGACCAGGAACGCCACTGCGGGCGATCGTATTGGTGCGCTTGATCTTGTTCTGGAGCTGGATGAAGCCATACAGCAGCGCTTCGGCAGTGGGCGGGCAACCCGGTACGTAAATGTCGACCGGAACGATGCGGTCGCAACCACGCACTACCGAGTAAGAGTAGTGATAGTAACCACCGCCATTGGCACACGAGCCCATTGAAATCACCCAGCGCGGTTCCGGCATTTGGTCATAGACCTTGCGCAGTGCCGGGGCCATCTTGTTGCACAAGGTGCCGGCAACGATCATCAGGTCGGATTGACGCGGACTCGGGCGGAAGAAGCTGCCGAAACGATCCAGGTCGTAACGTGATGCGCCGACATGCATCATTTCCACGGCACAGCAGGCCAGGCCAAAGGTCATCGGCCACAACGAAGACGTGCGGGTCAGGTTGATGACCGAGTCGACCGTCGTGGTGATGAATCCGTGCTGTTCAAGACTTTGTTCACTCATCATTCCCACTCCAGCGCACCCTTTTTCCACTCATAGATGAATCCCACCACCAGGACGGCAAGGAAGATCATCATGGAAATATAACCAAACAAGCCCAACTCCTTGAGCACCAATGCCCAGGGAACCAAAAAGGCCACTTCCAGATCGAAAAGGATGAAAAGAATAGCAACGAGGTAATAACGCACATCGAACTGCATGCGTGCGTCCTCAAAGGGCTCGAAACCGCACTCATAGGCAGAGCGCTTTTCGTCGTCGGGACGGATTGTCCCCAGGAATTTCCCAACACCCCAGCCCATGGCCATGGGCGCAATGCCTACCATCGCGCCAATTGCCAGGAACAGGAGAACGGGAAGGTAGCTTTCCAGCATGATGCCTCCGGTTCTGCTGATTTGAATCAAAACCTGTGTGGTGAATAATTCTTATTATTATGGGCTGTCACAATAAACGCCGGGTTCCCCCAGCGTCATTGTAGTACCTGTTCTAATCGGTACTATTCATTCTATTGACCTTGGGCAGGCTTTGCTAGCCAAAAATCAACAAATGCATTGCTATGGTGCCGACAGTGAGACTCGAACTCACACGGCTCTCGCCACTACCCCCTCAAGATAGCGTGTCTACCAATTTCACCATGTCGGCAAGATGTTGTGAATAAGCCGTTTGGACTATAACCGGCGCTTATTCTGGAATTTTGTTTGGATCGGCCTGCGCGGGCTGCGATGCTTCCTGCTGGACTGTACCCATCACGCCAAGATCATTCTTTTGTCCTGCCGGAGCGGAAATCAGGACAAGTCCCAAGCAGGTTGCGAAGAAAATTGTGGCGCATATTGCAGTTGCGCGGCTGAGAAAGTTTGCAGAACCAGCCGAGCCAAACAGGCTGCCTGCCGAGCCGCTGCCAAAAGCAGCGCCCATGTCTGCGCCCTTGCCGTGCTGGAGCAGAACCAGAACGATAACTGCCAGTGCGGCGATAACATTCAAGATCTGAACGACTGTTGTGATGATTTCCATTTTTCTTGTCTGAAGCCTAGAAGCTGAGCCGCGAATGGTATCACCAGCGGGCTGCTTTGCAAATCGCGATAAATGCCGGAAGCATCGGGGTGAACGCCTTCAGGCTGTCGCTGAGCCTGTGTGTGACGAGCGCTTGCCTGTATCCTGTGATGCAGAGTATGGGCAGGGATGTTGGCTTGAATGAGTGCTGCCGAATGGGTATGCGCCGGATTTGTAATATTAACGAAACAATTCAGGCATACGATGCTGGTCGTAGTAGTTAAAACTCATCTCCAAAGGAGTTACACCATGATCCTGAGTCGTAAGCTGATTGTTGCATGTGGTCTTGCTGCAGTGGTATCCGCTGGTGCCAACGCTGCCGATATTACCGGCGCAGGTGCAACCTTCCCGTATCCGCTTTATGCCAAATGGGCCGAGCAATACAAATCGCAAACCGGTACCGGCATGAACTATCAGTCGATCGGCTCTGGCGGTGGTATCAAGCAAATTACCGCCAAGACGGTTGATTTTGGTGCGTCCGATGCGCCGCTGACTGCGGAACAACTGAATAAAGATGGTCTGCTGCAATTTCCTACCGTGATGGGTGGCGTGGTTCCGGTCATTAATCTGGAAGGCGTGGGTGGCGGTGATCTCAAACTGTCTCCGTCCGTTTTGGCCGATATTTTCCTCGGCAAGATCAAGAAGTGGAATGATCCGGCGCTGACTGCCATCAATGCTGGCGTGAAGTTGCCCGATACCAACATTACTGTGGTTCACCGTGCCGATGGTTCCGGTACCACCTGGATTTTCACCAACTACCTCTCGAAAGTCAGCGCTGATTGGAAGGAAAAGGTAGGTAACAGCTCATCAGTGCAATGGCCGGCTGGTGTGGGCGGCAAGGGCAACGAAGGTGTGGCGCAATACGTGCAGCGCATTAAGGGCGCAATCGGCTATGTTGAGTATGCCTACGCCAAGCAGAACAAGATGGGTTATGCCCAGTTGCAAAACAAGGCTGGTAACTTTGTGAAGCCGGACGATTCGACCTTCAAAGCCGCAGCCGCTGGCGCAGACTGGAAGGGCACACCGGGCTTTGCTGTGGTCTTGACTGATCAGCCGGGCAAGGATTCCTGGCCGATTACTGGTGCGACTTTTATCCTGATGCATAAGAAACAGGATAAGCCGGCCCAGGCGCTCGAAGTGCTGAAGTTCTTCGATTGGGCATACAAGAATGGCGACAAGACCGCCATGGATCTCGATTATGTGCCGATGCCGGCCGAGGTCAAGGCTGTAATCGGTGGTGCTTGGAAACAGATTACCGATGGCGCCAATGCTCCGGTCTGGAAGTGATTGCAATAAAATTTGATGTTTGCGGTTTTGCCATACGTTGAAGCAAGTCGCAGCGGCAGGGGTTCGTCAGGCTCCTGCCGCAGTTGTCCTCGGAGAGATTGATGACATCACATGAACAAAGGTTGCGGCGGCAAGTCATGCAGGACAAGCTTTTCCGTGGCACAACCCTGTTTTTTGCAATGCTGGTTTTGGTGTTGCTGGCTGGCATTACGCTTTCCCTGATTGTGGGTGCCATGCCCAGCCTCAAGGCATTTGGCCTTGATTTTCTGGTGAGTAATAGCTGGAATCCGGTCACTGAAGTGTTCGGTGGCTTGAGTTCGATTGTTGGTACTTTGTTGACATCGCTGATTGCGATGCTGATTGGCGTGCCGGTCAGTTTTGGCATTGCCATTTTTTTGACGGAACTTTCGCCCGTATGGTTGCGTAGACCATTTGGTGTTGCCATTGAGTTGCTGGCAGGGGTGCCTTCCATCATCTATGGCATGTGGGGCCTCTTTGTGTTTGCTCCCTGGTTTGCCGATCACATTCAGCCTTGGCTAATGGAGATGACGGTCAATATTCCCGGCATTGGCTGGCTGTTTCAAGGGCCTCCGATGGGAATCGGCCTGTTTACGGCAGGGTTGATCCTGTCGATTATGGTGATTCCTTATGTTTCGGCCGTGATGCGCGATGTTTTCGAGGTGGTGCCGCCCATGCTTAAGGAGTCTGCCTATGGTCTCGGTGGCACGACGTGGGAGGTTGTCTGGAATGTAGTGCTGCCATACACGAAAAATGGCGTGGTGGGCGGCATCATGCTCGGTCTGGGCCGTGCGCTGGGTGAGACCATGGCGGTTACATTTGTTATTGGTAATTCTCATTCGGCGATCCAGACCCTGTTCGATCCTACGACTTCCATTTCCGCTACCTTGGCTAACGAATTCACCGAGGCTGTCGGCGAGGTGCATACCGCAGCGCTGATCGAATTGGGCCTGGTGCTGTTCCTGATCACTTTTATTGTTCTTGCGCTTTCCAAGCTGCTGCTGTTACGACTGCAGCGTGGTGAAGGCGGTCATTCCTGAGCGGGAGTTTTTTGTGAATCTCTATCTGCGCCGCCGCATGATCAACTATGCCAGCATCACGCTTTCGCTGCTGGCGATGTCATTCGGCCTGTTCTGGTTGTTCTGGATCCTGTGGGTATTGTTCGATAACGGGTTTTCAGGTTTGGCGCTGTCTCTTTTCACGCAAACCACGCCAGCCCCAGGCAGCCAGGGTGGGTTGTCCAATGCAATCCTCGGTTCTTTGCAAATGACGGCAATGGGAACGCTGCTGGGTACGCCTGTTGGCATCATGGCAGGCATTTATCTTGCGGAATTCGGTGATGATAACTGGCTGGCGTCGGCCACGCGGTTCATCAACGACATTCTGCTATCGGCGCCTTCCATTGTTATTGGCTTGTTTGTATATGAGGTTTATGTGGCGAGGGTTGGCCATTTCTCTGGTTGGGCGGGTGCAATGGCATTGGCCTTGCTGGTCATCCCGGTTGTGCTGCGTACTACGGAGAACATGCTGCGCTTGGTGCCGCATACCATGCGTGAGGCAGCCTATGCGCTGGGCGCACCGCAGTGGAAAACCGTGTTGTGGGTGACTTTGCGTGCTGCCAAGGCAGGTGTCGTCACCGGCATTATCCTGGCAGTGGCCCGTATTGTGGGTGAAACGGCGCCGCTGCTGTTTACCGCACTCAATAACCAGTTCTACTCCAACATGAATCAACCAATGGCCAATTTGCCGGTGGTTATCTTCCAGTTTGCGATGAGTCCCTATGAAGACTGGCATACGCTGGCCTGGGCTGGCAGTTTGCTGATTGGCGCATTCGTTCTCGGGCTCAATATCTTGGCGCGGGCCTTGGTTCGAAACCGGCAGCAGTGAGATTGTCCGGATCAACAGATCACAAAATGACGAGATGAAATATGACTTCTGAAACCCAGCCGAAAATTGCTGTCCGCAACTTGAATTTCTTCTATGGCAAATTTCATGCGCTGAAGAATGTAAACCTCGACATTCCTTCCGGACGCGTAACCGCCTTCATTGGGCCATCCGGTTGTGGTAAGTCGACTTTGCTGCGCACATTTAACCGGATGTATGACCTGTACCCGAAACTTCGTGCCGAGGGCGAGATCGTTTTTAATGGCCAAAATATCCTCGATGCCGGGGTGGATCTCAACATGCTGCGCGCGAAAGTGGGTATGGTGTTCCAGAAACCGACACCGTTTCCCATGTCCATTTATGACAATATCGCTTTTGGTGTGAAATTGTACGAAACGCTGAGTCGCTCGGAGATGGATGATCGTATCGAGTGGGCGCTCAAGAAGGCTGCCCTGTGGAATGAGGTCAAGGATAAGCTCAAACAGTCAGGCCTGGGGTTGTCGGGCGGTCAGCAGCAACGTCTATGCATAGCACGCGCCATTGCGGTGAAGCCTGATGTGCTGTTGCTGGATGAGCCTACCTCGGCGCTTGATCCCATATCCACTGCGCATGTGGAAGAGTTGATTCATGAGTTGAAGCAGGACTACACGATTGCGATCGTTACGCACAACATGCAGCAAGCTGCGCGCGTCTCTGATTACACGGCTTATATGTATCTGGGTGAGCTGATCGAGGTGGGAGAGACGGATGCCATCTTTACAGCCCCGAAAATGAAGGCGACCGAAGACTATATTACAGGCAAATTCGGCTGATTTTTTTGGGGTGGCAAATGAAAAAACGCGGGATTCCCGCGTTTTTTCATTTGCAGCAGGGTTGTGGTACTTATTTCTTGGTAGTGGTTGCTGCGGCTTGCTTGTTTCCTACTGAAATTTCGGACTTGATCTGGCTGAAGACACCTTGCTTGATGCCGGGCACTTTCATCACATCTTCAATATTCTTGAAAGCGCCGTTTTTGCTGCGGTACTCAATGATGGCTTTGGCTTTTGATGGGCCGAGGCCATTGATGTTTTCCAGCTGCTGCTGGTTGGCTGCGTTGAGGTCTACGGCTGAGAAGGCAAGGTTGCATACAGCAAAGCATGCGAACAGACCAAGTATCATCTTTTTCATGTCAGGCATCCTCATGGATTGGGAGAAAGGGCAACCTTTATAGTTGCTTGATCACCATAGCAATTCATGCGTTAACTTTCAATAAAATTAATGATTAATTTCTTTATTGGTAAGTTGATGTGGTGGGGAGCTCTCTGATGGGTGGGAGTGATGACGGAAAGCCAGCAAGCGCACGCCGTTATTCAACGGAGCGCTGGAATGCCGCCTGTTTGAATACGTGATGCAATCGGGGAGTTTGCGGGGGATGCAAAAGGGGTGAGTTGGCTGATGCGTTTAAAAACAGGGGTTTAGCGTTTTTGGGTTGGAATTTTGCGGTGTGGGTGTTGACGAGTATTTGGGAGGTGGGTATAGTTCGGCCTCTCTGCTGCAGACGCAGCGAAGTTTGAAGCGCGAAACGTTGATTTTACAGT
>NZ_JBVVOL010000024.1:0-41592 GCF_055810895.1 Formivibrio sp. oc-25
CGCATGGAAGCAGACAACCTGAAGGAGATCTTCCAGAAGGGTCGTGGCGAGCAGTATGAGTTCTGCCCGAGAATGGATCACTGCCATATCTTTGATGCAGAGTCCGGTAACAACGTTTCGTTGTAAGTAGCGGTACCAATCATAACCAAGGAGAAGGACTGATGAAACCCATGATGAAAAAGCTGACTGGTGTTGCACTGGCCATCGGCCTGATTGCGCAGGGCGCAATGGCTGCTGACGTTACGCTGCGTTTCGGCTGGTGGGGCGGTGGCGAGCGCCACGAAGCTACGCTGAAGGCGATCAAGGCATTCGAGGCCAAGAATCCGGGCGTGAACATCAAGGCTGAATATGGTGGTTTTGGTGGTTACGCTGAAAAGCTTACTACCCAGATTGCCGGTGGCAACGAGCCAGACATCATGCAGATCAACTGGGCCTGGATTTCCCAGTTTTCCAAGACTGGTGATGGCTTCTATGACCTGAAGAAGAGCAAGGATGTGAAGCTGGATGATTTCAGCGGCGAATCCTGGAAATCCGGTATGGTCAACGGCAAGCTCAATGCGTTGCCGATTTCCTATACCGCCCGTGTCTATCTGTGGAACAAGTCCATGTGGGACAAGGCTGGTCTGCCGTTGCCGAAGACCTGGGACGATTTCCTTGCAGCAGGCAAGGTATTCGAACAGAAGCTGGGCAAGGGTTTCCATCCGCTCGATGGCCAACTGTATGACCGTATCCTGATTTCTCATGCCTACATCCAGCAGAAAACCGGCAAGCCTTGGATCTATCCGAACCAGCCTAAGGTTGCCCTGACTGAAGCTGAAGCACTGGATTGGGTCAAGTTCTTCAACAGCATGGTGACGACCGGTGCGAGCCCCACGCAACAGTACCGCGTGAGTTCCGGCGGTGGTGATTCCGAGCGTCCGACCGAACAGATGCCGGATTGGGTGGCTGGCAAGTTTGCCGGTAACTACACATGGGATTCGACGTTCAAGCCACGCCTGTCGACCCCGCCCAAGACCATGAACTTTGATGTGGGTGATTTCCTGACCATGCCGGGTGCCAAGAACTCGGGCATGTTCGGTCGCCCGTCCATGATGTTCGCGGTGAGCAAGAACTCTAAGAATCCGGAAGTCGCTGCCAAGTTTGTAGCTTGGCTGCTGCAATCGCCGGAAGCGGCCGAGATTCTGGGTACCGTACGTGGCGCCCCGATGTCCAAGACCCAGATGGACGTGTTGATCAAAGAGAAGAAGTTCACCGATCTGGAACTGAAGGCCATGAAGCAGATCCAGTCCATCAAGCACGACTATCCGTCGCCGCTGATGGAGCACAACCGTATCCAGCAATGGGTGCGTGAAGTGTTCGAGAAGGCCGCATTGGGCAAGGTCAGCGAGCAGGAAGCTGCCAAGATGCTGGTCGACGAAACCAACGCGCAATTGCGCCGGTTGCGTTAATCCCAGTCGCCGGATTGTCGCAGGGCAGTCCGGCTGTTACACCAAGGCAATGTCCGCACGATGTTTTATCGGGGCGTTGCCTTTTTTACGCACTTTTGAAAGAGGTCATTATGGCTAAGGGCGACAAGATCAAGCTTAATTTTCAGGAATTTATCGATCAGGATACTGGCGTGCGCGTAACACGCCTGACACCGACCGATGTCACCTGCCATCGCAACTATTTTTATCAAAAGTGTTTCACCAACGACGGCAACAAATTGCTGTTTGGCGGCTGGTTCGATAACGACTGGAACTGTTATCTGCTGGACCTGCAGACACAGCTTGCGACCCAATTGACTGAAGGTTCAGGGGATAACACCTTTGGTTGCTTTCTCTCGCCCAATGATGACTATCTCTACTATGTGAAGAATGAGCGCCAGCTCAAACGCGTGAAGCTCGATACGCTGGAAGAAGAAGTTATCTATACCGTGCCGGAATTGTGGAAAGGCTATGGTACCTGGGTGGCCAATTCTGCCTGTACCAAGCTGGTGGGCATTGAAATGTTCGATGCCGACTATATCCCGCTGACCGACTGGAGCAAGTTTGCCGAGCAGTATCACAAACAGCCGCGCAGCCGCCTGATTTGCATTGATATTGCCAGCGGCAAGGCCGAAGTGCTGCTGGATGAAAAGTGCTGGATGGGACACCCCATCTATCGCCCGTTCGATGATCATACCGTGGCTTTCTGCCATGAAGGCCCGCACGATCTGGTCGACGCGCGCATGTGGCTGATCAACGAGGACGGCAGTAACAAGCGCAAGATCAAAGAGCATGCACCGGGCGAAGCATGTACCCATGAGTTCTGGGTGCCGGATGGATCGAAGATGATTTATGTTTCTTTCGTGAAGGGGCACAAGGATCGCTGGATTCGTGCTGCCGACCCGATCACGCTGGAAGACAAGGAAATCATGACAATGCCGCATTGCTCGCATTTGATGAGCAATTACAACGGCACCTTGCTGGTGGGGGATGGTTGCGATACCCCGGTCGATGTCAGCGATGCCGGTGCACACCAGGTCGAGAATGATCCGTTTATCTATGTGTTTGATGTGGCTGCCAAAACCTGCAAGCCGGTGGTGGCGCACAAGAGCTCGTGGAAGGTCTATCGCAATAACCGTCAGGTTACACATCCGCACCCGTCATTCACACCGGATGACAAGCGCGTGCTGTTTACTTCGGACTTTGAAGGCGAGCCTGCTATTTACCTGGCAGATCTGCCAGCTTGATTGGCCGTGTGGTGAAACGCATGAGAACGCCTGCATTTCGCAGGCGTTTTTATTTGTGTCTGAGAGCCTGCTCACGATTATTTCACCGCAGCGTTCTGTGCAGTGCCGGATAGAGGCCAAGGCACAAACCGTGCCGTGGTACGTGTACCACAAGCGGTTTGTAACGCCGGCGGCTGCCGGCAATGCCCGGAACCCGCCGGGCCAGGCAGGAAAATGGCCATCCACTGCGTTGAACGCCTTGGAAATAACCCGTTATTGCCAGCGTCGTTCGCCTTGTGGCTAACCCTTTTCCTGTCTGGCGCTGCGGTGAAATGATCGTGAACAGGCTCTTGGCCGGAATATTCGGTTTTGTGCTGCCAGGCAATCAATAGCCGCAGCGATTAGCGGGTTGCAGGCGGGGCCGCAACGGGCGGCATCGGTTTTCCCTGAATTTTCAGTGTCTGTTTGAGCTTGCCCTTGAGCGCATCGGATGAATTGCCCAGCTGCAGCGATTTTTCATAGGACTGGCTGGCCAGGCGCAAGTAGATGTCACCCAGATTTTCATGTGCGACCGGGTAACCCGGGTTGGTCTGGATCGCCAGCAGCAAGGCTGTTCGCGCTTTTTCCAGCTGATTTTGCCTGGCATAGAGCACCGCCAGGTTGTTGTAGGGCTCCGACAGATGGGGGAGATCGTTGGCCAGGGCCGAAAATGTCCGGATGGCTTCATCCAGTTGATTCAGTTCGGTCTGGCTGATCCCCTTCAGGAACCGCAGCTGGGCATCCTTGGGATTGGCGCTCAGTGATTGATTGGCCCGCTCCAGTGCTTGGCCATACTGTTTGGACTGGATCAGTTGCTGGATATTGTCAACATCGCTGGCGTGGGCATGGCCTGCGGCAAATAACGCGAGTGCGATCAGGTAATGACGAACTTGCATGGATTTTCCCGATAAGAAATTGCCAGAGTAAACTCCTGCGAGTTTATCAAAACCTTTTATCAGGCGTCGCGGCAATGATCGTTCAGGCAAGGAAATCCCATTGATGACAACCATAACCGGGTCCGGGCTCGCCTGGCAGGATGCCAGCGTGTTTATCGCCATGGCGGTATTTGTTGCAACTTATCTTTTCATGGCCATCGGCAAGCTGCCGGGATTGCACCTGGATCGGGCCGGTGCAGCTTTGCTGGGCGCCTGCCTGATGGTCTGGCTGGGCGTGCTGACACTGGAAGAAGCCTATGCCATTGTTGATTTCAATACGATCGCGTTGCTGCTGGGCATGATGATCGTGGTGGCAAACCTGCGTTTGTCCGGTTTTTTTGCCCTGGTGAATGCGTGGGTGGTGATCCGGGCACGACGTCCGATCGCCTTGCTGACCCTGATCGTGCTGGTCGCCGGCGTGCTTTCGGCCTTTCTGGTGAACGATACGATCTGCATCGTGATGACGCCCTTGGTGCTCGATATTGCCATGCGCCTCAAGCGCAATCCGGTGCCTTATTTGCTGGCACTGGCCATGGCCTCCAATGTGGGCAGTACGGCGACGATAACGGGTAACCCGCAGAACATGATCATCGGCAGCCTGTCGCATATCCCGTATGCGCATTTTGCCGCAGCCCTCTCGCCCGTGGCGATCGTTGGCTTGTTGCTCACGATTGCCCTGATCGCCGGTATCTATCGGCACGAATTTCTGAATGGCCGGCTGTTTCAGCTCGAAACGGTAAGGCCGCCTCGCTATAACCGGCCGATTGTCATCAAGTCACTGCTGGTTGTGGTGGCAATGATTGCCCTGTTTTTCGCGGGCCAGCCGGTGGCCAAGGTGGCCATCCTGGGGGGCGCGATCATGCTGTTTACCCGCCGGATCAAGCTGTACAAGGTATATCGTGAAGTCGACTGGCCGCTGCTGGTCATGTTTTCCGGGCTGTTTGTGGTTGTGGCGGCACTGGAACGGGTGGTGCTGTCGCCAGAGCTGATCGCGAACGTGGCGCAGCAGCATATGAATGGCGCGGCAACCCTGTCGGTGATGACTGCAGTACTTTCCAATCTGGTGAGCAATGTACCCGCGGTGCTGATGCTCAAGCCCTTTGTTGCCAATTTCAGTGATCCACAACAGGCCTGGCTGGTGGTGGCGATGGCTTCGACGCTGGCCGGGAATTTCACGTTGGTCGGCTCGGTCGCCAACCTGATCGTGGCGCAACGTGCCTTGCGTGATGGGGTAAAAGTTGGATTCTGGCCTTATTTCCAGGTGGGTGCGCCATTGACGGTATTGACCATCCTGTTCGGAATCCTGTGGTTGTGAAACCGGTGTCGATATTGACGACTTGCCGGAATCCGCAATGGAAGAGTTTGCTGACTTGGATAGAATCTGCGAGTTTGTCTTGAATGAGGGCTGCGCCGTGCAAATCACCGTTGTCAATCATCCGCTGGTCCAGCACAAGCTGTCTTTGCTGCGCGAAGCCGATGTCAGTACCAACAAGTTTCGTATCCTGACCGAAGAACTGGCACGTTTGCTGGCATATGAGGCCACTCGCGATCTGGAAACCGAAGAAGTCGAAATCGATGGCTGGTGTGGTCCGGTGAAAGTTCGCCAGATCAAGGGCAAGAAACTGACCGTGGTACCGATTCTGCGGGCTGGCCTGGGCATGCTCAATGGCGTGCTGGATCTGGTGCCTTCGGCCAAGATCAGCGTGGTCGGTCTCTATCGCAATGAAGAAACGCTTGAACCGGTTCCCTATTTTGAAAAGTTTGTCGGCAGCCTGGATGAACGCATTGCCCTGATCATCGATCCGATGCTGGCAACCGGCGGTTCGCTTGCCGCCACGATCGACATGCTCAAGCGCAATGGTTGCAAGCATATCAAGGCCATCGTCATGGTGGCTGCGCCTGAAGGCGTAAAGCTGGTGAACGACCGGCACCCGGATGTGGAAATTGTCACGGCTGCGCTCGATAGCCATCTCAACGAGCACGGCTACATCATTCCGGGGTTGGGTGATGCTGGCGACAAGATCTTCGGTACCAAATAAAACCGGAGCTAACGGTCTCATGGCTTTGTCGCGCGCTGCTCGACATCCTCATGGGCAACACGCCCATTCCGGTGTCTGTGCTGCGGGCTTCGCGCCCTGAAACCGTTATCTCCGGTTTTAAATTATTTACTTTCAAATTTGACCGTAAGGGAGTAACTCGATGTTTGCGACCTTGAAGCAAGCCGTCTCCGGCGCACAAATATTGTTCGTGGCGTTCGGCGCGTTGGTGCTTGTACCGTTGCTGACTGGGCTCAACCCCGCCATGGCATTGCTCGGTGCCGGTGTCGGGACTTTGCTGTTCCAGGCCTGTACCGGCCGACAAGTGCCGATCTTCCTCGGCTCTTCGTTCGCGTTTATTGCGCCGATCATCTACTGCATGCAAACCTGGGGGCAGGGCGCGACACAGTTCGGTCTGTTCGCGGCCGGTTTCATGTACTTCGTGTTTGCTGCGCTGGTTCGCTGGAAAGGCATGGATTTCGTGCACAAGCTCCTGCCGCCTGTTGTGATTGGCCCGATCATCATGATCATCGGTCTGACCGTGGCGACAGCTGCTGCCGGCATGGCCATGGGGCAGGCTGGCGGCAAGCAGGTGATGGATTATGAAACCTCGCTGGTGCTGGCCGGCATCTCGTTGGCGACCACCATCATGGTGGCGATCTATGCCAAGGGCATGTTCCGCCTGGTTCCCATCCTGGCAGGGGTCGTGGTCGGTTATATCTCGGCCAGCATGGTCGGCTTTGTTGATTTCGGCGGAATTTCCAATGCTGCCTGGTTTGCCATGCCGCATTTCGTGGCGCCAGAAGTCAACTGGTATGCTGCCCTGTTCATGCTGCCGGTGGCGATTGCTCCAGCGATCGAACATGTTGGCGGTGTGATGGCGATCGGTGGCGTGACCGGTATCGATTACACCAAATCACCTGGCTTGCATCGCACGCTGGCCGGTGATGGCCTGGGTGTCTGTGTTGCTGGCCTGATCGGCGGCCCGCCCGTGACAACCTATGCCGAAGTGACCGGCGCGGTGATGATCACGCGCAACTTCAATCCGGTGATCATGACTTGGGCAGCGATTTTTGCCATCTGCATGGCATTCTTTGGCAAGTTCAACGCATTGTTGCAATCGATTCCGATGCCTGTGATGGGCGGGATCATGGTGCTGCTGTTTGGCACGATCGCAGGTATTGGCCTGAAAACCATGCTGGATGCCAAGGTGGATCTGATGGAGCCGCGCAATCTGGTGATCGTGGCGGTGGTGCTGACCTGCGGCATCGGCGGATTGACACTGAAATTCGGCGCCTTTGCACTGACGGGTGTCGGGCTGGTGAGCCTGTTTGCCATTCTTCTGAATCTGATCCTGCCGCAGAAGTCGGCCAGCCATCAGGGGATTGAAGAAGGCCAGGATGTTTGAAGCCAGCAACACGCATCAAGATGCAACCCCGCTGCGGCGGGGTTTGTTTTTGTGGATTTATACCTTTCGCAGATTCCTTCGGCCTCCGTGATTACATTGTTCCGGTAGAATCACGTTTTGGTTTGATATAACAAGTTTTCGGACATGAGCTCAGAAACCCCTGTTGTCAGCAACTTTATCCGCAATATCATCGATGCCGAACTTGCTGCCGGCAAGTTTGCCAGCCGCCGCTGGGGCGGCCAGCCTGGCGATGCGGCAAGTCACGCCGCTGGTGTGGCCGATCCGGCCAAAATCCGTACCCGTTTCCCGCCGGAGCCCAATGGTTATCTGCACGTTGGTCACGCCAAATCGATCTGCCTGAATTTCGGTCTGGCGCGTGATTACGATGGCGTTTGCCACATGCGCTTCGATGACACGAATCCAGAAAAAGAAGACCAGGAATATGTCGATTCGATTCTGGATGCGATTCAATGGCTGGGGTTTGGCTGGAATGCATTCGGCCAGGAACACCTCTATCACGCCAGCAACTATTTCGATTTCATGTACCGCGCAGCGGAAACGCTGATCGAACGTGGTCTGGCCTATGTGGATCAGCAGACGCCTGAGGAAATGCGCGCCAATCGCGGCGATTTTTCCAATCCGGGCAAGAATTCTCCCTGGCGTGATCGTCCGGTCGAGGAAAACCTGCGCCTGTTTCATGACATGCGCGACGGCAAACACGCAGAGGGCAGCCTCGTGCTGCGTGCCAAGATCGACATGGCATCGCCCAACATCAATATGCGCGATCCGGCGATCTACCGCATCCGCTTTGCCGAGCACCACAACACCGGCGACAAGTGGTGCGTCTACCCGATGTATACCTTCGCACACCCGATCGAGGATGCACTGGAGCAGATTACCCATTCGATCTGCACCCTGGAATTCGAAGACCAGCGTCCGTTCTACGACTGGTTGCTCGAAAACCTGCGCGATGCCGGGCTGTTTACCGATCCGCTGCCGCGCCAGATCGAATTCGCGCGCCTGAACCTGACTTACGTGATCACCAGCAAGCGCAAACTGATGCAGCTGGTTACCGAAAAGCACGTTGAGGGCTGGGACGATCCGCGTATGCCGACTATCGTCGGTCTGCGCCGTCGCGGTTTTACGCCGGAGGCGATCCAGCTCTTCTGCGAGCGCATCGGCGTGACCAAGGCCGATACCTGGATCGACTATTCGGTGCTGGAAGGCGCACTGCGCGACGATCTGGAAGAAAAAGCCGCGCGTGCGATGGTCGTGCTTGATCCGCTCAAGCTCAAACTCACGAACTGGGATGATCTTTTTGGTGCGGGCCATGCCGAGCCGTGTTCCGCGCCGGTGCATCCGCACCACGAAGAAATGGGCAAGCGCGCATTCAATCTCACCCGCGAAGTCTGGATCGAGCGCGAGGATTTCCAGGAAGTGCCGGAAAAAGGTTTCCGCCGCCTGTTCCCGGAAAACATGGCGCGTCTCAAGTATGGCTATGTGATCAAGTGTACCGGTTGCGAGAAGGATGCCGAGGGCAAGGTCACTGCGGTACTGGCCCAGATCGTGCCGGATACCAAGAGCGGCACACCAGGTGCGGACAGCGTCAAGGTCAAGGGTGTGATTACCTGGGTATCTGCCATTGACGGCGTAGCGACTGAAGTGCGTCTCTACGATCGCCTGTTTACCGAGGCCGAGCCGGGCTCGGGCGGACGCGATTTCCTTGAGGCAATCAACCCGGCCAGCATGCAGATCGTGACTGCGTATGCCGAGCCAGGACTGGCGCAAGCGGCTGCCGGTACCAGCTTCCAGTTCGAACGCCATGGCTATTTCGTGGCGGATCGCAAGGATCACGGCAATGGCCGGATCGTGTTCAATCGCACGGTGACGCTGAAAGACAGCTGGGGCAAGTAAACATGGAACTGGCGTATCTGCGCGGCTATCCCGAGCCGGTGTTGCAGCAGGTGCGCCAGTTGCTGGCCAGCGGGAAGCTGGCCGAGCATCTGGAACGCAAGTATCCGCAAGGACATGCGATTCAGAGTGACAAGGCGTTGTATGCCTACGCGCAGGAGCTGAAAAATCGCTATCTGCGCACTGCGCCACCGCTCAACAAGGTGCTGTATGACAGCCGGATCAATGTCGTGCAGAACGCGCTTGGGCTCAATATCGCGATGTCGAGAGTGCAGGGTAACAAGCTTGCCGCCAGGAACGAAATTCGGGTGGCATCGCTGTTCAAATCCGCACCTGCCGATTTTTTGCGCATGATCGTGGTTCATGAGCTCGCGCACCTGAAGGAAAAAAACCACGACAAGGCGTTTTACCAGCTGTGCTGCCATATGGAGCCGGATTACCAGCAACTGGAATTTGATCTGCGCCTGTACCTGACTTTAGGAGCCTTTGAATAATTGCTGCGAAGGCGCATTACTGCGTCGCGCGGTGCTCGAAATCCTCATGTATTCCCATATACATTGCGGTTTCTGCGCGCCGTGCTCCTTGTCCTGCACCTTCTCGCTGACTTATTCAAAATGCTCCCGTTGCAGTTGCAAGTGGTCTGATCCGCACATTTACCGAGTTTCCCCATGACCAAAACCTATGAAGTCCGCCCCGGCCAGTCGGTCGAGCTGCTGAAAGAGCTGCATATCCTCACCCGCGACGGCAAGATGAATCAGGATAGCCGACGCAAGCTCAAGCAGGTGTATCACCTGTTCCAGTTCATCGAACCCCTGTTGCAGGATGTCCTGGCTGATCGCCCCGATATTCATCTGGTCGACCATGGCGCGGGCAAATCCTATCTGGGCTTTATTCTTTACGACCTGTTTTTCAAGGAACGCGCCCCGGCCGGCCAGATCTGGGGGATCGAAACGCGTGACGAACTGGTGACGCATTCGCGTGAGCTCGCTTATCGGCTGGGCTTCGAGGGCATGAGTTTTCTGAATCTCTCGGTCGCCGATTCGATGGTTTCGACCGAGTTGCCCGAGCAGATCGATATTGTTACTGCCCTGCATGCCTGCAATACCGCCACCGATGATGCCATTCGTTTTGCCTTGATGAAAAAGGCGCGATCGATTGTGCTGGTGCCCTGCTGCCAGGCCGAAGTGGCCGCAGAGCTGCGCAAGAACAAGGGCCGCGCACTGAAGTCTCCGCTGGCCGAGTTGTGGCGCCATCCGATCCATACGCGCGAATTCGGCAGCCACCTCACCAATGTGCTGCGTTGCCTGCAACTCGAAGCGCATGGCTATCAGGTGAACGTGACCGAGCTTGTCGGCTGGGAACATTCGATGAAAAACGAGCTGATCATCGCGACCTGGAAAGGGCTACCGGGCCAGCGCGCAGCCGCTCGCCTGGCCGAGATCCTGCAAACCGTCGGACTTGAATCACTCGCCGAGCGCTTCTTCGTGCCGACTGAATGAACGGAGCGATGCGAAACATGAAAACGATACGCTGGGGCATGATCGGCTGTGGTGACGTGACCGAGGTGAAAAGCGGTCCTGGCTTCTACAAGGCAGAGAATTCCACCCTGCTGGGCGTGACGAACCGTACGCTGTCCAAGGCGCAATCCTATGCGCAGCGCCACAATATCTCGCGTGTGTATCCAGATGCCGAGGCATTGCTGGCCGATCCTGAGATCGATATCGTCTACATCGCCACGCCGCCGGCGGAACACAGGGCGCTGACCTTGCAGGCCGCCGCGGCAGGCAAGCATGTCTATGTCGAAAAACCGATGGCCATGAACCATGCCGAATGCGAGACCATGATCGCGGCTTGCCAGGCCGCCGGTGTGCGGCTCTTCGTGGCGTTTTACCGCCGCGCCATGCCGCGCTTCCTGCAAGTAAAGAACTGGATCGATGGCGGGGCGATTGGCACCGTCTGTATGGTCAGCGTGTTGCAGCGCCAGCGGCCGACGCCTGCCGAGTTGTCACCCGAAACCCTGCCGTGGCGATTGAAAGCCGAAGTTGCGGGGGGCGGCAAGTTCCTCGATATGGGCGTGCATGTGCTCGATGCGCTGTCTTTCTGGTTCGGCCCGATTACCGCTGTGCATGGCGAGGCGAGCAATCGCGGTGGTCTTTATGGCGTGGAAGATACTGTTACGGCCAGCTGGCAGCATGCGTCCGGCGTGAGTGGTACTGGCAACTGGTGCTATGTTGGCCATGATGAGGCCGACCGGATCGAGATCACCGGTACGCACGGACGGATCGAGTTTGAATTCTTTGCCGATACCCCGCTGCGCCTGATCACAGCCAGCGGTGTGGAGGAAATGCATATCCCCAATCCGCCCCATGTCCAGCAGCCATTCATCCAGAGTATCGTCGATGATCTGAACGGATTGCGCGCCTGTCCGGGCGATACCCAGGTTGCCGCGCAGATCAGTGTCGCAACAGATGCCATACTGGAGCAATACCGCAAGCAGACAGCCTGATTCATCGTTATGCAGCTTGCATCACTCTCGAAGGAGCCACCCCCATGACTGCCCCGTTGCTGATTGCCAAGAATGCCCACGCCGAATTGAACCTGTTGCCCGCCTTGGCGAACCGCCATGGCCTGATTGCCGGAGCCACCGGCACGGGCAAGACGGTGACTCTGCAGAATCTGGCGGAATCGTTTGCCAGGATCGGCGTGCCGGTGTTCATGGCGGATGTGAAAGGCGATCTGTCCGGTATCGGCGCCGCCGGGGAACTGAAACCGAAAATCCAGGAACGCCTGACGATGCTGGGTGTGACGGACTGGGAGCCGGCCAAGTGCACAACGGTATTCTGGGATGTGTTTGGCGAGCGCGGACATCCGGTACGTGCCACGGTTTCCGATATGGGGCCGTTGTTGTTGGCTCGCTTGCTGGCGCTCAATGAAGTACAGGCCGGCGTGCTGCAACTCGTTTTCAAGATTGCCGACGACAGCGGCCTGTTACTGCTGGATCTGAAAGACCTGCGTGCCATGGTGCAATTTGTCGGTGACAACGCGCGGCAGTTCACCACGCAGTATGGCAATATTTCAGCAGCAAGTATCGGCGCCATCCAGCGCGGCCTGCTCACGCTGGAACAGCAGGGCGCCGACAAGTTCTTCGGCGAGCCCATGCTCAATATCGCCGACATGATGCAGACCGATGCGCAAGGTCAGGGCGTGATCAATATCCTGGCTGCCGACAAGCTCTATCTCTCGCCCAAGCTGTATGCCACGTTCCTGCTCTGGCTGCTGGCGGAATTGTTCGAACAGTTGCCCGAAGTCGGCGACCTGGACAAACCCAAGTTTGTCTTTTTCTTCGATGAAGCCCACCTGCTGTTCAACGATGCGCCGCCAGCATTGCTGGAAAAAATCGAACAGGTGGTGCGCCTGATCCGCTCCAAGGGTGTCGGCATTTATTTCGTGACCCAGAATCCGCTCGATATTCCTGAAACCGTGCTGGGGCAGCTCGGCAACCGTGTGCAGCATGCGCTGCGTGCGTTCACTCCGCGCGACCAAAAGGCGGTCAAGACCGCCGCCGAGACCATGCGCCAGAATCCGAGTTTCGATGCCGAGGCTGCCATTACCGAGCTGGGCGTGGGCGAAGCGCTGGTATCTTTCCTGGATGTCAAGGGGACACCTTGCCTGGTTGAGCGCGCTTTTGTAATCCCGCCCGTGTCGCGCATCGGCCCGCTGACTGAAGATGAGCGCAACGCCGCGATTAATCAATCGCTGGTTTATGGCGTGTATGAAGAAGCGCTTGATCGTGAATCGGCCTACGAAAAGTTGTCCGCTGCCGTGGCGCAAGCCGAGCAGCCGGCCCTGGCACGACAAGGTGCCCCGGCACCTGCTGCAGGTTCCAGCCCGATGGGCGGGCCGCTGGGTGAAATCCTGTTTGGCCGCACCGGCCCGCGCGGCGGTGTGCAAGATGGTCTGGTGCAGACCGCGGCCAAAACCATCGTGCGTACCATCGGTTCGGCCGTGGGTCGGGAAATCGTGCGTGGCGTACTGGGGTCGATTCTGGGCAAGCGGCGCTAAAATTTTTTGGTGTTGTTTTTTGTCACGTTTGCGTCATCAGGTTTTACGAGTGTGGAGCCCGTCCGTAACATGCGGGACTTGATTGACTCCAACGCTGGAGAGGCAGTTTCATGAATCTGGAAAAAGTCATATTTGGTTTCTTTGTCATTCTGGCGTTCACGCTCAACTTTGGTTTTTTCATCGGTGATATTGATGTCCCACAGGTGCATCACCCCGGGCACCTTTTCGCAGCGGTGGTGATCAATCTGGTGGCGCTGATCATGAAGTTCGGCGATCGCACACATATCGGCGCCACCCACCTGGCGACCAGTCTGGTGGCCATGTTGCAATTGCTGGCGGCTGCGCTGGTCTGGATGTGGCACCTGTATATCAGCAACCTGCCGATGGATGGCTCGACCATGTCGTTAGTGGTTTCGCTCAGTGGCGGCGCGCTGGCGGCCAATATCATTTCAGTCATTTTGCTGATCAGCGAAACCTTGCGCCAGACCCGCTGAACGGAAAGCCCGGAACGTGAACGACATTCTGTTTGTGATCTTGCGCCGGCTGCGCCGGCCCTTGATCGTACTGATCATCGCTTATGCGGTTTCGGTCTGGGGCTTGGTGCTGATTCCTGGACGCGATGCCGACGGCAATGTCATCCACCTCGGTTTCTTTCACGCTTTCTATATCATCAGCTATACGGCTACCACCATTGGCTTCGGTGAAATTCCCTACCCCTTTACCGATGCGCAACGGGTATGGACGATCATTTCCATCTATCTATCGGTGATCTCCTGGGCGTATGCGCTGGGGGCCATTTTCAGCCTGTCGCGCGACCAGACTTTCGTCGATGCCATGGTCCGGCGCCGCTTCGCCCGGCAAGTCTGGAACATGGAAGAGCCCTTCGTGCTGATCGTGGGCTATGGTCAGAGCGGCATCATGCTGGCGCGCATGCTCGATCGCACCGGCCAGCGCATGGTGATCGTTGAATCGCGCCGCGACCGGGCTGCACGTATCGAGATCGAAGAGTTCGAACACCCGCCGCTGTTTCTGGCGGCAGACGGACGTTTGCCTGATGTGCTGGTCGATGCCGGTGTCACGCATCGCAAATGCATGGCGCTGGTAGCATTGGCGGGCGACGACGATACCAACCAGTCGGTAGCAATCGGTGGCACGGTGCTCAATCCATCCTTGCGCATCATCGCGCGGGTGCAGTCGCAGATCGCACGCGATAACCTCGAATCCTTCCGCAAGATCGAGCTGATCAACCCGTTTGAATCGTTTGCCAACAATATGAGCCTGGATATGGGCTCACCCGAAAAATTGCGCGTGGTCGAGTGGTTATCCGGCCTGCCCGGTGGCGTGCGCCCCAGCCCATTGAATCTTCCTAAAGGGCATTGGGTGATTTGTGGTTTTGGCCGACTAGGGCACTACATTGCCGCAGCCTTGGACAAGGCCGGGATGACCTGGACTGCGATCGACAATAATCCGCTTATCCATTGCGACGATCCCACCATCCTGCATCATGGCGATGCGCAGGAAAACCTGCTGGCGGCCGGGATCGGTCATGCAGTCGGGATTGTTGCCTGCACCGATCGCGATGCCGTGAATCTGGCCTCGGTTACGCGTGCGCGTGCGATCAATCCGAATCTCTATGTGGTGATCCGCCAGACCAGCGTGGCCAACGCCAGCTTGATCGATGCCTCGATGGCCAATCTGCGCTACATCCAGTCCGAGGTGGTGTCGCATAAGGTTCGCCAATTGCTGACCTCGCCGCTGCTGATCCGATTCCTCAAGCATCTGGATGAAGATACCGGCGATCTGGCGCTACGCACTGCCGACTTGCTGGAAAAGTACGCGGGTGAAAATGTCCCTTATATGTGGGTGTTCGATTGTTATGCCTCGTACAAGGGTTTGCGTGAAGCGCTGGCGCCGGAAGTGGATCCGCCTCTGACCATCGGTGACTTGCTGATCGATCCGGAAAACCCGCCCGAACGGCTCCATGCCATGGCGCTGCTGCTGTTGCGCAAGAAAAAGGAAATCCCGCTGCCGCCCGAGGATACTCAATTGCTTTCCGGTGATCGCATCCTGTTTGCCGGTCGGCGCGGGGTCGAGGAAGCACAACACCGCTTCCTGCTGGAACCTAGCCCGCTGCAATTTGTCCGTACCGGGGTCGAGCCGCCACGCAGCTGGTTGTTCCGCCATCTGCTGCGCAACAAGCCGACTGATTCCGACGCTTGAATCCGACCCTTGTGGTCGATCTGTCCTTGATCGAAATGACTACGCCCTATTTGCCTCCCCCGCATGCCGATTCGCTATTCCTGTATCAGGACGATGCCTTGCTGGTCCTGAACAAGCCTTCCGGCCTGCTGTCGGTTCCCGGCCGGGGCGAAGACAAGGCGGATTGCCTGGCCAGCCGGGTGCAGGCGCGTTTTGCCGATGCGCTGGTGGTGCACCGGCTGGATATGTCGACTTCCGGCATTGTGCTGATGGCGCGCGGCATCGAAGCGCAACGCAGCCTGAGCCGTGCGTTTGAATTGCGCCAGACCGAAAAACGCTATGTGGCGGTCGTGGAGGGAAGGCTGGAGGGGGAGGGCGAAGTGAGTCTTCCCCTGATCACCGATTGGCCCAACCGGCCGCGCCAGATGGTCGATTTCGAACGCGGCAAGCCGGCGCTGACGCGTTGGCGCGCACTGGCCTACGATGCTCACTGCCATGCCACGCGGGTCGAACTCAGGCCGGTAACCGGCCGCTCGCACCAGTTGCGTGTACACATGCTTGCCTTGGGCCACCCTATCCTGGGCGACGACCTGTATGCGCATGATTCGGCACGCGACAAGGCAGAGCGTTTGTTGCTGCATGCCGCCCGCCTGGCCATCGCGCATCCGCAGAAAGGGGAAATCATGACCTTTACCTGTGAACCGCCGTTTTGAGATGATCGATCCATGACGCTGCGCATGCTATGCCCTCTCCCCCAGCCCCTCTCCCGCACGCGGGCGAGGGGAGCTTGGCTAAATCACCGATTTTGCTCCCTCTCCCGCATACGGGAGAGGGTTGGGGAGAGGGTAAATTGATGCTTGCGTGAACGGCATTACGGTGATGAAGCAATGTTTTTCCCGCAATTGATGTATCGCTTGTTCTACAAGGTCCAAACATGAAACTTCCCGCGATTCCCATTCCGCCCAAGGTACGCCACCTGTGGCGGCATTTCTGGCAACTCACCAAACCCTATTGGACGTCTGAAGAAAAGTGGCCGGCATTCGGCCTGCTGGCGCTGGTGATCGGGTTATCGCTCGGGCTGGTATTCATGAATGTCCAGTTCAACAGCTGGTACAACGAGTTTTACGACACACTGCAAAAACTGGATCAGGCCGGTTTCAAGACTGCGATCATCAAGTTCACCTGGCTGGCGCTGATCTATATCGTGATTGCCGTGTATGCGCTGTATTTCCAGCAGATGCTGGAAGTGAAATGGCGCCGCTGGCTGACCGAGCACTACATCGCGCGCTGGCTGGCCGGGCAGGGCTATTACCGCCTGCAGCTTACCGATCAGGGCACGGACAACCCGGATCAGCGGATTGCCGAAGACGTGGCGCAATTCGTTTCCAGCACCTTGTCGATCTCGCTGGGCTTGCTGCGCTCGGTTGTGACGCTGGTATCGTTCATCGGCATCCTCTGGACGCTATCCGGGCCGATTACGCTGGCTGGCATCACCATTCCCGGCTACATGGTCTGGGTGGCGATTGTCTATGCGCTGATTGGTACCGTGTTCACCATCCTGATTGGCCGCAAGCTGGTGGGCCTGAATTTCCAGCAGCAGCGCTTCGAAGCCGATTTCCGTTTCGGGTTGGTACGCATCCGCGAAAACGCCGAATCGGTCGCCCTGTATCGTGGCGAGTCCGTTGAAGGCGAGCGTCTTTCCGCTCGGCTGACGCATGTTGTGGCCAACTTCTGGGCCTTGATGCGCATGCAAAAACGCCTGGGCTGGTTCACTTCCTTCTGGAGCCAGTTGGCGATCATCTTCCCGATCCTGGTGGCAGCGCCGCGTTTCTTTGCCAAGGAAATCTCGCTGGGTGGACTGATGCAGATCAACTCGGCCTTTGGCCAGGTCTACGGCGCGCTCGATTTCATCATCGGCAGCTTTGCTTCGCTCGCCAACTGGAAGGCGGTGATCGATCGTCTTTCCACCTTCCGTGAAGGGCTGGAGACAGTTGAAAATCTGCCGGTGCTGGTGCCGCAGCGTGCCGGATCAACGTTGACCTTGCAGCAACTGCGCGTGCGCAAGCCCGATGGCACGATCCTGCTCGAAGATCAGTCCCTGTCGCTGTACGCAGGCGAGCGCTTGCTGATCCGTGGCCCATCCGGTTGCGGCAAATCCACGCTATTGCGCGCACTGGCCGGCATCTGGCCCTATGCCAGTGGCGACATCGGTTATCCGGAGGAGGGCGAAGTACTGTTTCTGTCGCAAAAGCCCTACCTGCCGCTGGGTACGCTGCGTACCGCGCTCTACTACCCGCATCCGCCAGCGGGAACCGAGGAGGATCTGCAGTCCTTGCTTGATCTGGCTGGCCTTGCGCATCTGGCGCCACGGCTTGATGAAACCGATCAGTGGAGCCATATCCTGAGTCTGGGCGAGCAGCAACGTGTGGCTTTCATCCGCGCCTTGCTGGTCAGGCCGAAACTGCTGTTTCTGGATGAAGCCAGTTCAGCGCTGGATGCCAGGGCGGAAGCTACGCTTTACGATGCGCTGATTGCACGTTTGCCACACAGCATTCTGGTCAGTGTGGGCCACCGCGAGAGTCTAAATGCGTATCATGGGCGGACTTTGACCTGCATTGCCCCGGCGGAATGGCAATTTGCCTGATTACACAATAAAGAGAACCTATGAAACCACTGGAAAACGATACCTTCCTGCGCGCCTGCCTGCGCCAGCCTACCGATTACACGCCAGTCTGGCTCATGCGCCAGGCCGGGCGTTATCTGCCGGAATATCGCGCCACGCGCGCACGCGCCGGTTCATTCCTGGCACTGTGCAAATCGCCGGAACTGGCAACCGAAGTCACCCTGCAACCGCTGGAGCGTTTCCCGCTCGATGCCGCCATCCTGTTCTCCGATATCCTGACCGTGCCCGATGCGATGGGTCTGGGCCTGTATTTTGCCGATGGCGAAGGCCCGAAGTTCGAGCACGCATTGCAGGATGAAGCAGCCATCGCCGCGCTGGCGGTGCCGGATATGGACAAACTGCGTTATGTGTTCGATGCCGTGACCAGTATCCGCAAGGCGCTCGATGGCCGTGTGCCGCTGATCGGCTTTTCCGGCAGCCCGTTCACGCTGGCTTGCTACATGATCGAGGGCGGCGGATCGGACTCCTTCAGCCGCGTCAAGACCATGCTCTATGATCGCCCGGATCTGCTGCACCGCATTCTCGATATCAATGCCCAGGCGGTAACGGCCTACCTCAACCAGCAGATCGCCGCCGGCGCACAGGCCGTGCAGCTGTTCGATACCTGGGGCGGCACGCTGGCGGCGGGCAAGTATCAGGAATTTTCGTTGGCCTATATGCGCCGCGTGATCGCTGGGTTGATGCGCGAAGCCGATGGGCGACGGGTGCCGGTGATAGTATTCACCAAGGGTGGTGGCATCTGGCTGGAGGAAATCGCTGCCTGTGGCTGCGATGTGGTCGGGCTGGACTGGACCATCGACCTGGCTGATGCGCGCCGTCGCACCGGTGGCAAGGTGGCCTTGCAGGGTAATCTGGACCCGAATGCCTTGTTTGCCAGCCCGGCAGCAATCAAGCGGGAAGTGGCAAGTATTTTGACCCAATCTGGCGGGCAAAATCATGTCTTCAACCTTGGTCATGGCATTTCGCAATTCACCAATCCGGAGCATGTCACCGCATTGGTCGAAGCCGTGCATGGTTTCCGACCCTTATCCGCATAATGGCCGGTCTTGGCTTTTTTCCGCTTAAATCATGGAGTTGAGCCGATATTTTCAAGTAGGTTTTTGGCAATGTGCGGCAACTTATGCACAATGGCGGGGCGCACCGCAATGACTTGTCAATAGGCTGCATGCAAAATTGTTGCCTGGTATTGACTTTTGTAAGTCATTGATTTTTATGGATATATATTTTCGGGTTAATTTTTGTGCAACCTGTTTGAAATGGCGCCAATACTGG
This sequence comes from Formivibrio sp. oc-25, assembly GCF_055810895.1. Taxonomy (NCBI): domain Bacteria; kingdom Pseudomonadati; phylum Pseudomonadota; class Betaproteobacteria; order Neisseriales; family Chitinibacteraceae; genus Formivibrio; species Formivibrio sp. oc-25. The sequence continues at coordinate 19,238 of NZ_JBVVOL010000024.1, forward strand.
ACTTGACCGTCTTATCTCCCGTCTGTCCACAAAGTTATCCACAGAAAGTGTGGAAAAGCCTGAAGCATGAGTTTGTCAGAGTCTCACCCGAGATTGTCAGGATCAGTTGCAATGAATCAGGTGGCAAAAGTCGCCTTGGATGTGCCTTTGCGCCGGCTGTTCGACTACACCTGCGCCAGCGGATGCGTCCATATCGGTGAACGTGTGCTGGTGCCATTTGGTCCGCGCCATCTTTCCGGCGTCGTGCTGGAGGTGACAGATGTTGCCGAACATGGGGGCGAGTTGCGGGCGATCGACAGCGTACCGGCCGACATGCCGCCACTGCCTGAAGATTGCCTCGACCTGTTCCGCTTCGTCGCCGACTATTATCAGCATCCGCTGGGGCAGGTGGTGGCCACCGCTTTGCCGGGTGTCTTTCGCGCCGGCAAGGCCTTCGTGGAACCCGAGCCGGACTGGATCTACCGCGCCAACGATGCAGCTACACTGCTGCAACAGCTTCCAGCCAGGGCCACCGCGCAGCGGCGCGTGGCTGCTGCACTGGCAATCTGGCAAACCGCAGCACAATTGCGTGCGCTGGCTGCGCCCGCTCTGCGCTGGGTCCGTAGCTGGGTCGATGCCGGGTTTGTCGAAAGATTCAAGCCCAGTGCCGGCGCCGGGCAGGATGCTGAACTGGCACCGCAATTGAATGATGAACAGCAGGCAGCGGTGCAGGCGTTGTCAGTGGCGCAAGGGTTCGCGCCGTTTTTGCTGTTTGGCGTTACCGGCAGCGGCAAGACGGAAATCTATCTGCAAGCCATTGCCGCTACCCTGGCGCAGGATCGGCAGGCGCTGGTGCTGGTGCCTGAAATCAATCTTACCCCGCAACTGGTGGCACGTTTCTGCGCGCGTTTCCCGCAGGCGCAAATCGTCAGCCTGCATAGCGGATTAAACGAGACCGAACGCGCACAGGGCTGGCTGGCGGCCAGTCGCAGTGAGGCGCAGATCGTGCTGGGTACTCGCCTGGCGGTTTTCACACCGCTGCCCAAGCTGGGCCTGATCGTGGTGGATGAAGAGCACGATACGTCCTACAAGCAGCAGGAAGGTCTGCGCTATTCCGCGCGCGATGTTGCGGTGTATCGCGCCCACCAGCGACAGGTACCGGTAGTGCTGGGTTCTGCCACACCCAGTCTGGAGAGTTGGCGCAATGCCGAGCAAGGCCGCTATCGCCTGCTGACGCTGGCCAAGCGTGCGGCCAGCGGGGCGGTGCTGCCGGAATTGCGTTTGCTCCCGATGCGTCGTGCCCCGCAGCGCGAAGGACTGCATGAATCCGCCATCAATGCCATTGCCCAAACGCTGGAGCGGGGAGAACAGGCGCTGATTTTCATTAACCGGCGCGGCTATTCCCCGGCGCTGGTGTGCAATGAATGCGGCTGGGCCGCTGTCTGCAAGCATTGCTCGGCGCGACTGGTTCTGCACCTGTCCGAGCGACGCATGCGCTGCCACCACTGCGGCCATGAAGCCCGCATCCCGCATGCGTGCCCGGATTGCGGCAACCAGGATCTCAAACCACTGGGGCGCGGCACCCAGCGCCTGGAAGTAGCCCTGCAGGATATCTTTGCGCAGCGGCGCATCCTGCGCATCGATCGTGATTCCACCCGACGCAAGGGCAGCCTCGATGCTGCCCTGCAGGCCGTGCATGCTGGCGATGCCGATATCCTGATTGGCACGCAAATGCTGGCCAAGGGCCATGATTTCCCGCGCCTGAACTGCGTGGTAGTGCTGGATGCCGATACCGGCTTGTTCAGTGTCGATTTCCGTGCCGAAGAGCGCATGTTCGCCTTGCTCACCCAGGTGGCCGGTCGGGCTGGCCGGCGCGAGGCGCCCGGCATGGTACTGATCCAGACCCAGTTCCCCGAGCATCCGTTTTATGCGCGCCTCTTGGCACGTGATTTCCGCCAGTTCGCCAATCATGCCCTGAAAGAGCGCCGAGACATGCAGATGCCGCCATTCGCATCCTGGGCCCTGTTTCGCGCCGAAGCCAGGCAACTGGAACAGGCCACAGAGTTTCTGCGTGAAGTCCGCCAATGTATGCCCGATTTGCCAGGCCTGACCGTGCATGAGCCGGTAGCGGCCGGCATGGTCCGCAAAGCCGGCTTCGAGCGCGCACAATTGCTGCTGGCAGCCCACGCCCGCCCGGTCCTGATGCATGCTTTGCGCACCGCCATGCCTGCGATTGATTCCATCAAGAGCCGAAATATCCGCTGGTCGCTGGATGTGGATCCGGTGGAGGTGAGCTGACGCTTCCATGCACTGCCTTCGCCACAGGGCAGGCAAACTACGGAACCCGTGCGAATGAACTAGACTCGAAGAGATACCGATGTTCTCTTCCGGCAATTCCAGCCTGAATTGCCACAGCGGATTCCAAACAAGATGTAGCAGTCACAATGGAGGACTGATATGTCGGATTCATCTCAAGCCAAAACCGCCATACCTGCTTGCAAAAGGGCATGGTCGACGATCAGGCGCACTGCTGGTCGAATACAGGATTGGTTTTCCATCCAGCGAACTTTCGTCAAGCTTCTTGTTCTGGGCTTTCTTGTACTGATCCCGGTTACAGCAAATTATTCGTTTCAACTCAACAAAAAGCAGGCAGCACTGGCTGAACAGATCAAGGCCATGAGCTTGGTTGGGCCGTCCGGCGAAGGGCTATGGACCTATAACAATAAGTTGCCGGTAGTGTTTGGTACGGGTGCCATGCTGAGTTTCCTGGAATCGAACCCAATTGATCGCATTGTGGTGATCTATCAGCCGCTGTTTTGGAATGTTTCCGAGCGCATTTTCCTGATCGAATCGCAAGGCAAGCAGCATGCGTATTATCCAAGCGATATAGAAACCCGAATTTTCTCGGATAAGGTCATGGGCGCGCCGTGGGGCAACAAGCTGCTGTTTGTTCCTCGGGGTGAACTGGACGAAGCAGGCAACGCGCTACTTGGACGCCTGGACCAGCGTTTTTCCAGTGCCCGTCCACTGGTGGAAAAGGATAGCTGGAGGGCTTCTATCAGTGCGCTGCTTTCAGCTGGATTGATACTGGGCCTGCTGGCTTTTCTGTTTTTACAGCTCAAAGGCCAGTTCAAGTCGCTCAAATTCATTGATCCTGGCTTGATACGCGGCTCCATTGGCGATCTGGTCGGCATGGAAGACATCAAGGCTGAAGTTGGGCAGATCAAGGATCAGTACCAGCGGCGTGCGGAATATGCCGAATATGGCATCAGCAAGCCTTTCAATGTGATGTTCAGCGGCCCGGCCGGCACAGGCAAGACCAAGCTGGCCAGTTACCTGGCCAAGGAACTGGATATTCCCATCATGTTTCACTCTGCGGCCAATCTGGAAACCGGCTATGTGGGCGGGGGATCAAATACGCTCACCCGCATCGTTGCCATGGCCAAGCGACGCAAGCGCTGCATCGTGTTTCTGGATGAAGCGCAGGATCTCTTTATGAAACGTGGCGGTCGGCGCAAGTTCGATGACGACACCGCCAATACCCTGCTTTCCGTACTTGATGGTGTGCGCAGCCAGGGCGATACCGAAATCATCTGGATCGTGGCCAGCAATTTCAGCAGCGAATCCATGGACATGGATGAAGCCATGCTGCGCCGCTTCCAGATGAAGGTGGATTTTCGCCTGCCTAACCGGGATGAACGGCTGTCCATTATCCAGCACTACCTCAGCTTGCGTGCCGACAAGGTGCTGCCCGATCTGGATCTGCGCCACTTGGTTGCGATTACGGAGGGGCGCAGCCCGGCGGATTTGGAAACCATCGTTAACCAGGCGGGCATTACGGCAGTGCGCGCTGGTGAAATGATCGGAACCGATACCCTGATGCAGGCAGCCGAACGGGTGCTGGTGGGCAATGTGAACACGGAAACCACCGATGAACGTGATCGTGATCGCCGCATCATCGCCGTGCATGAGTGGGGCCATTTCCTGGTCGATTTCGAATATGAACGCCAGCGTACCCAAGGCAACTGGGAACAGATCCTGGCCGACATGAAAACGATCAAGATATCGCTCAAGGCCAACCCGCGCAGCAATGCCCTGGGTTTTGTCTTTCACAAGCAGGGCGTCAACCTGCTCAAGACCAAGGGCGATATCGAGCACGATATCCGCGTCTTGCTTGGGGGCATGGCCAATGAGGAACTGTTTTTCGGCGAGGAAGGCACCACCAATGGTGCGCACAACGATATCGGCCGGGTAACCAAGCTGCTATACCATGCCGTGGCCGAGATGGGCATGTATCGCAAAACGCGGCTCAACTTTGGCGCACTGACCGCATTGGCAGGGCAGGGCAGCAGTGCTGGCCTGGACGAAGAAACGCGCACCATCATGGAAACACAGAGCGAGCGCTTGTATGGCGAAACCAAGGAAATGCTGGCGCGGCACCAGCTCTTGACCGAGCATCTGGCCAGCAGATTGCTTGAAACCGGTGAAATGACCCTGGCAGAAGCACTGTTTGAAATACGGAATTTTGAAGCGCGGCAAAGTCCAGATTCGGATCAGAAACAACAAAACGCCTGATCAAGGCGTTTTGTTGGGTAACATCGTAACGAGATTACAGTGCAGCGTCGTTGGTCTCACCCGTGCGAATGCGTACCACGTGCTCGACCGGTGTTACAAAGATCTTGCCATCGCCAATTTTGCCGGTATGTGCGGCTTTCACAATGGCTTCAATCGCGGTATCCACGCGGTCATCGGGTACTGCCAGTTCCAGTTTGACCTTGGGCAGGAAATCCACCACATATTCAGCGCCACGATACAGTTCCGTGTGGCCTTTCTGACGGCCGAAGCCTTTGACTTCAGTGACTGTCATGCCGGAGATACCCAACTCCGACAGTGCTTCACGCACTTCGTCGAGCTTGAATGGCTTGATGATTGCTTCAATCTTCTTCATGGTCATTCCTTGGATGCGTGCGGGAGTCAGGATAGAAACGCTGCGAGTATAGCGGCCACCTTCTGGCAAGCCAAGCAGAGAACGGCCTGCTTGCGGCATCCAAGAGTCTTGGTAATGAAGAGATCGGATGCCGTGGCAGGGGGTGGAATCTACTGCATATATCTGTTGACGTGGATGAGGCCGCGTATAAAAGAAACCATGTACCAGCGGATGTATATATCTGCCGGCACATGGTTTGATTTTATGGTGGGTAGCTTCTGCTGAATACGTATGCCCCAACCGTTACACTTGGATAATATCGCCCGTTCACACGATTATGGCGCGGGCTTAGCCTCCTCTGCTGCTGGTTTGGCTGGCTCTGCCGGCGGCGTGACATCTTTTTGCAATGCCTGGATCCGTTTGTGCAACAACAGAATTTCCGCCTGTGTGAGTACTAGAGCCTTATTGGTACGATTCATGTCGACAAGCGTAACGACCAAAGCCAGCAATGCAAGAATAAAAGTGACTGCTACCCATAAGCCTAATCTTTGCGGTTCTATGATGTGTTTTTCATCGGCCATGTTGGAACTCCTTTCCCGTGGTTGTTGTAATTCGTTACTATTACTGCGGAACATCACCCGGCTGGCTGCTGCCCGCCAGCGATCGAATGAAACCTATTTGACAACACTCTTTGCTGCATCACTGCTTGCCATCTGGATCGGCTGAATTGGGGATTCCAGTTGAGCTATCTTTGCCACCATGTCCTTGCCCAACAGCAGACGTGCCTGGATGTCCTGGCGCAGTTTGTCGGTCTGGATCAGTTCGGTTTTACCTGGCAGTGTGGATTGCAGACGCTGCGCCTCATCCCTGAAACCTGAACGGTACTGAATCTGCGAGATGGCAACATTGAAAGGTTTCTGGTTGGTGAGCCGGGCCGTGGGGAACCCGTAATCTTTGAGAGCGCTCCCAATCCTTTTTGCGAATCCTGTTACCCCGTTGCCATTGGAAACCTCAAGTCGCATTGGTACCGTGCTGGCAGACACGGGTTGTGGTTGAGGCACTACTTCTGCCGTTGCCAGTTTTGCCGGGCTTGCCCGTTCGCGTAATTCGTAGACATTGGATGAAACCTGTACCGTCTCGATACGGCTCTTGACCGCCGTGGCTGGAGTAGCGGTATAACCTGCAGCATTTTCCACGACAGGAGCTACGGGCGAATCAAACGTAGCTGCTGGCTCGCCAATCGGTTCGATTACAGCCAGTGCAGCAGACATATCGACAGAACCTGCCGTTGTGTTCTCCGGCAAGATGTCGTCCGTGGATGTGGTCGGTGATTCCTGAAATGCTGCGAGCTCGGCAGGCAATTTTCCGGTGGCCTTTGCCTGCGCATAGGCCTGGGCAAGATTCTCTCTTGCGCGCGCGTTGTTTGGATCGAGTGCGGCAGCTACTTCGAGCGCATAGATCGCGTCGACATAGGATCCTTGTAGATAGAGAGCACGTCCCAGATTGTTGTACAGGTGCACGGCATTGGTGGTGTCATTACTGATGGCAGTACGGAATGCGGTAATGGCATCGTCGTAACGGCCCTGCATGGCGAAAGCTACGCCCAAGCCATTGTGGGCTTCAACAAAACTGGGATCTGCAGCGATTGCGCGGCGGTAGGCGTTCAATGCCTGCTCGTAGCGTTGCTGACCTTGGTAATAACGACCCAGTTGATACAAGGAATCCGGGCTTTGCTTTGTATTGTTCACGCTATAGAGCGGTTCGACCCGCCACGTCTCGTTGTTTGCGACCTTCTGCTGCATGGCGCAACTACCAATAAAAGGGGTGCAGCAAGCCAAGACTAGGGCGACTTTTTTCGTTTTCATGCTGAATCCTCCTTTTAGAGAGATCATTGCCCTGCCATGGTCGGCAGCAGCACGCGATAGATGCTGATAAAAGCCGGGCCAAGCAACACAAGCAGCATTGAGGGGAAAATGCAGAAAATCAGCGGAAACAGCAGCTTGACCGGAATCTTGGCGGCGGCTTCTTCCGCACGCAATCTGCGTTTGGTTCGCAGGCTGTCGGAATGCACGCGGAGCGAATCCGCGATGCTGGTCCCGAATCGGTCTGCCTGAATCAGCATGGCGGCAAGGTTGTCGACCTCCTCCACCCCGGTGCGCAAGGCCAGGTTGCGCAAAGCCCGCGCACGTGTACCGCCTGCGCGCAACTCCAGGTTGATAAGATGCATTTCTTCCGCGAGCGTCGGGCTTTTCAGTTTCATTTCTTCGGCGACTCGCCCGATCGCGGCATCTAATCCCAAGCCGGCTTCGACACAGACTGTCATCAGGTCGATTGCATCTGGAAAGTTTTCAAAGATTTCCCGCTTTCTGTAGGCGATTTTTCGTTCCAGTAGGGCGTTGGGCAGGAAGTAGCCTATGGCCGCCAACAAAACCACCAACAGCATGAACATGTTGGGTTCAAGCTCAAGACGCGATATCCCGCTATACAGCAATAGCACGCCTGGCAGAGCAATGGTCAGTATCGTTTTGGCCGCAAAAAACATGACCGGTGCCGATGGATTGCGATAACCGGCGTTCATGAAGCGCACGCGCAAGGGCGAGTTTTCCCAGCCTTCGGCAGGAAGCGAAAGCTTGGCAAGCGGTCCGGTCAGCTTGACTACACGCTGAACCCAGGCGGGCACATCTGCTTCGGTAGCCGGTTGGCCTGTTGCCGAGAGTTGCTCTAATCGCTGGCGTACCGGGCTGCTGCTGAGTTGCGTGAACGTCACCATGGCAACAACAAATACCACCACGAAGATGACGACCAGATAGATGATTTGCAGGGTGGTCATGATATTGCTCCCTGTTTCGGTTATGGGATCAGACCCTGATCTTGATGATGCGCCACATCCAGAAGATGCCAAGAATCATGATGACAAGTGCGCCGGCAATCATTTGCCTGCCAGCCGGATCGGTCCACAGTATGCCGATGAATGTGGGGTGGATGAAACTGATTACCCCGGCCAGTACGAACGGCAGCAGGGTCAATATCCAGGCAGATAACTTGCCTTCGGCAGACAGTACCCGAATGGTGCCTAGCAGTTTGAAACGGGCACGGATCAGTGCACTGATGCTATCTAGCAGTTCCGCCAGATTACCGCCGGTTTCTCGCTGGATCAGCACGGAAATCACGAAGTAGCGCAGGTCTTCGACAGGTATACGGGCAGCCATGTTGGTCAGGGCATCCTGCAAAGGCACCCCGTAGTTGAGTTCGTCGAAAGTAGTTCGGAATTCACCGGCTATGGGTTCTGGCATTTCTTCGCCAGCCATCTTGATCGAGCCGGGTAGGGCATGCCCTGCCCGCAACGCGCGCGCCATCATGTCGAGGGTATCGGGTAATTGCTGTTCAATCGCGTTGATGCGTTTCTGCCGCTTGTTGGTTACATAGAGCAGAGGAAGTGCCGCGCCCAAGAGGGTAAACATGACCAAGAGAAGCAGAGGGAGAGCAAAAATAATGCAGAGCATCAATACAACGACCGTGCAGAGCAGGGTGATGCCGAGAAACCCTGCCACGTTCATTTTTACATCGGATTGCACCAGAATGCGATCCAGCACATGCACGCGCGGAATCTGCATCAGCAAACGATCCATCGTGGGCGTTTCGCTTAGCAGCCGCTTTTTCAGAATGGTCAATTCTTCTACACGGCCACTGCCAGCGGACAATGCTTGCAGACGTCGTTCGATGCGTTTGGCTTCTGGCCCTTTGTAGGTATTCCAGGCCAGATAGGCGCCTTCCAGAAACAGCACCACTGCCAGGAATCCCAGTATGGCGAACGCGTAATATAGGTAGTCCATGATTGGCTCCTATTCGTCTATTCGTACAGGCGTGTCGGATCGAAGATCTCATCACGCAGCGGGATGCCATGCACGCGTAGCCGTTCGGCAAATTTCGGGCGGATGCCCGTGGCCCGGAAGTGTCCGAGTACGGTTCCATCGGACGCGATCCCCGTCTGCACAAAAGTGAAGATTTCCTGGGTGGTGACAATATCGCCTTCCATACCCGTGATCTCTTCAATGCTCATCACCTTGCGCTTGCCGTCCGACAACCGAGAAACATGAACCAAGGCACTCAACGCAGAGCTGATCTGCTGTCGCATTGCCTTGGGGGGCAGGGTTAATCCGCCCAGTCCAATCATGTTTTCCAGTCGGGTCAGTGCATCACGCGGGCTGTTAGAGTGGATGGTGGTCATGGATCCATCATGGCCGGTATTCATGGCCTGCAACATATCCAGCACTTCCGCGCCACGAACCTCGCCAACGATGATGCGGTCAGGACGCATCCGCAGGCTGTTTCTGACCAGTGCGCGTTGCGTAACCTCACCCTTGCCCTCGATATTGGGCGGTCGGGTTTCAAGCCGCACTACGTGTGGTTGTTGTAGTTGCAGTTCGGCTGCATCTTCGATGGTAACGATGCGTTCGGTGGCAGGGACATAGCCGGAAAGGATGTTCAGCAAGGTGGTCTTGCCGCTACCTGTACCACCGGAAACCAGCAGGTTCACGCGCGCACGGACCAGACCTTCCAGGATTTCCGACATCGGCGGGGTCAGGCTCTTGTTGGTGAGTAGATCATCCATACGCAGTGGAACAACTGCGAATTTGCGGATGGAAAGCAGCGGGCCATCCACCGCCAGCGGAGGAATGATGGCGTTGACGCGGGAACCATCGGGTAGTCGCGCATCCACCATCGGGCTCGATTCATCAATACGGCGGCCGATGCGCGAGACGATCTTGTCGATGATCTTCATCAGGTGCGCATCGTTTTCAAAGGTGATATCGGATTTTTCCAGCTTGCCGCGGCGCTCAATGTATATCTGTCTGTACGTGTTCACCAGGATGTCGGAAATGGTGGCATCGGCCAGCAAGGGCTCCAGAGGCCCCAAGCCAAGCACTTCATGCTGGATATCGCGTACCAGACTGCTGCGTTCTGCCTCGTTGATCGGCATGGTTTCTTCCGCCAGCAGGCGTTCAACCATGGTTTTCAGCTCATCGCGCAGTCGGTCTGCCGAAAGCGTTTCCATGACGGCCAGATCAACCCGATCCAGCAGCTTTCGGTGGATCCGAGATTTCAGTGTCTGATAGGCCTTGTTGTCGGAAACGGATTGCGGGGTGCCAACCGGCGCCAGTGCGGTATCGCTCTGTATGGTTTCCAGTCGTTCTCTCAGTGACATGATCGTACCCCCAATCGTTTGCGGTTCGCCGGTTGCTGCTGCGTCGACCCTGTTGTCTCTCAATCAAATTTCTGTTTTTCGCATCCGTTCAATTTTTCGGCTTGTACCGCTTGATCTGACGAGTGTTCTAATTTTTCTGAAACAAGCGGGAAATCCACCCGGACTGCTTGATTTCCGGGCCGTCATGCAATGTTTTTGCAATCTGGCTCAAAGCTTTGGTTACCGGGTCATTGGGTGCAATTTTCATGACCGGTACCCCCTGGTTTACGGAGGCAGATACCGCCTTGAAGCTGTTCGGTATGGTGTGGGATACCTTCATTCCCAAGGCATACTCCACATCATCCAGGCGGATATCCCCACCTTTTTCATTGCGGTTCACGATGAGCCTGATTTTGTCCCGCCCATAGCCCAGTGTCTGAAATGTGGCGAGCAGACGCTTGGCATCACGGATAAATGGCAGCGTCTCCTGTAGCACCGGAAAAATCAGATTGGTTCTGTCCAATGCTCGAACATTTACTGCATCCAGTGCCCGGCTCATATCCAGGATCACGAAATCATATTGAGATGCAGCTAGCTCAATCAGTGCATCAATATGTTCTGGCTTGATATCTGTAGCCCGATCAGGGCTTTCCGGGGCGGCCAGGATGCCGAAGTTGGGCAACACCTGCACCATGCTGGATGCCAGAAGAGAAGCATCCAGCCGCTGGAAATTGCTGGCCACATCCGCCAGCGTATTGATGGGGGGGTGGTCATAAACAAATAGCGATGCATTGCCGAACTGCAGGTTGAGATCGAACAGGGCAACCCGCTTACCTTCGGCAGCGGCAAGAATGTAGCCCAGATTGACAGCAAGAAACGTAGCGCCGCTCCCCCCTTTGCAGGCAATAAACGCCAGTACCTTGCCCTTGTGGTGCGTTGAGTTCAGCAGCGCAGCTCTTTTCTGGATTCTACTTACGGCATCGAGCAGTGATTGGCCGGTCAGTGGCATACCAACCACTTCCCGTACGCCGACACGCATCGCTTCGGTCAGGAATTCTGGCGATTGCACCTGCGCCAGCAAAATAACGGCCATGCCCGGATGGCGCAGGCTGACCAACTCGATTTCTGCCAGTTCTACTCGATTCCCCTGTGCCGCGTCGTAGATCAACAGATTCGGATGCATCTCGTCCACGGCAGCTTCGGCCTGTGAAATGCCACCTGTAACCAGCGCGATATCCAGCAGACTTTTATCTGCTCCGAGATGCTGGCGCAGATCGTCCAGTGTTTTCGGATTATTAGATGCAGCCACGATTTTCATGGCACCCCCCTTGTTTTTGATTCTTGCATACAGCGATTCTTGATGTTGGGCAGTACAAAACAATGTCTTTATTCTTATTTATGGTCATTTTCAACGGGTCTTACAAGCACACTGGATTGCTTGCACTTGAAAGGCTTTCTCGCAGTAATGATGTTTCAAAGGCCGGAACTGTTAGCGTCATGTTCAGCAACGGGATCAAAGGCGTGATGCTTAATCCTTGCAGGCGCACATAGACACGCTCACAAGTACTCTGGGTGCATGTTTGTCCATTCGAACTCTCATAAGTGACCGCCACGTTTGCAGAGGTGATACTTGGCATAATCCGCTGCATGCGTGAGATGATGGCATCATCATTTAAGTCGCATACCACAGCAGTTCGTACACCGTAGCGTGTAGCTTCAACTGCCGAATTCCATGTGAACAAGACGCGTCCGAACTCAATGATGCCCAGTAGCAAAGTGAAAAAAACTATAGCAATCAAGGCAAACTCAACTGCGCTGACGCCGCTCTGTTTTTTTCCAAGCCTATGGGTACGCATGCTGGCCATTTTCATGATGTAGACCTCCGCGTCACAGTACCTGCCGCATGGTGTTGCTGATTGGCCCGAATGTGATGCCGGGTAGGCCTGCATTCAGCCCCCCGATGGAAAAGTTGATCAACGATTGGAACTGGTAGTCTCGGACCGTTACCGTAACAAGATTGACGACGCCAGATCCCGTCGATATGGAGGCATGTGTGCCCTGACAGCTGAGCGCATCGCAGATGTCGATCATGCTAGTTGTCAGTCCCGGTACCAATGGGCTGCCGGCACAAGTTTTGTTGCCGTAAACCGCAAGGCACTGTGCAGTGCCTGTGCCGGAGCCTGCTGCTTGCGTAGATAGATAGCGCGTTGCGTCGCGGGTGGCTTTGGCCAGCGTGTTGTACTGGTACATGGCACGGCCAAATTCGGTGATGCCAAACACCATGAGCAACATTGGAATGATGACCAAGGCAAATTCCACGGCAACGACGCCGTGCTGTTTATGGTTATGAGGTAAGGTATTCATCATTGCACCAAAACAGAAACCAGAGGGCCTGCTGTACCGCCAGGGACTCCGTAAGAGGCACAGGGGCTGGTCGGGTCATTCGCCATGCCTCTGTATTCCAGAAATACATCATCCGGCCCTTTGATGGGGTTTAACATCAACACACAGGCATATCCCAGAATTGGAATAGGTTGCGGATTTGAGGATGCGAGATCCTGACAATTCACAACCGGGGCAATCGCAATACGGCGGTTGGCACCATATTGAGCATGTTCTGCGGATGTACTTGGATGGTAGGCATTCCCTATATCCGCAGGATCAGTGCCTTGATAAGGCACCCGTGCGTTTTGGCCAGCAAGATAATTGAGTGTCACACCATTTGAAGAGTCTGAATCTGTTCCCGAGTATGCATTTTCTGGTTCTGTATTCGGCCAAGTTATCGAGGTTGCAAACGACATGTCGCTATTGGTATAAGCCAAGCCGGTAAAATCAGGCGGAGCGGTGGTCAAGTTGTATTGCCCGCCATTCTTGTAGATGCCAAAGCGAGAATTCCATGCATCCGACAGACCGGATATCTGGCCTTGCTGACCCACAAGCGCACCTACAGGAGGGAGTTCGCATTGACCTGAGCCTTTCAGTAAATCCTTCAGCTCATTGGCTCCGCCTCCTGCATTTGGTGAAAAATCCAGCCAGTTGTAACTGCCTGTTCCGCCAGGTGTGCTGCTGTCGAATTTCCCGGAATACCAGTATCCAAGATTGAATCCAAAGGGGGCTGGTGTGCTTCCTTGTTGGCACAGCCCGATCGGAATTGCACAGGTGGTTTGTGAGGGGGCCAGAGTTGCCACTGCCTGTGCCGCTACGGTCTGATCTCCGAAACCCAGAACCTGCATAAACCACATCGCGATGCCAGTGCGATTGAGTGTACACATGACATATTGCGAATTTGTCGGGGCGCCGCTCGCTCTTGTCAGATAGCCACTGTTCGGGCTAAGCGAGACACTGAAGGTAATGTTCTCTGGCCCAATGGTGACAGGGGTGGATTGCAACGCCGTATTGTTTTTTCCTCCTACCGTGATACCTGCATTCTCTGCACGCAATAAGCCATCCGTGCCACCATCCAACTCCCTTGCAGCCGCCAATGCACAGGAATCCGCAGCATTTTGTAATTCAGTCTTGGTGACAAACATGTGCCCAAGGTCAACTACCAAGCCAATCATGCCGATCAATACCACAATGCAGATGCCGACGATGATTGCCACCGCACCGCGTTGACGCTGATTGGAGCGGGGCAAGTTGAATACTGTTGATGTTTTCATCGCGATTACCTCCTGCATCTAGAGGGCCTGGTTGTATTGGGAGGCTTCAGCCCCGCAAGCTGATGTGCTTTAAAATTTGCTTGCAGGGCTTGGGCGAGCTGAGCACTGTGTTGATTTTCTTACTTAGAACCCCCTCCAGAACCAACGCCGATCGTGAAGGTATTGGCAGCCGCAGGCGGTGATTCGAACGACTTGTAGTATTTGTCGATCACCGCATCGCCGCCCTTGCCATCCAGCCCGATTGGAACTTCCGCGATTCTTGTTCCGTCCGGATTCAGGGTCTGCTGGGCCTTGATGGTGTTGAAGGCTTCGCCGAATTTGCTGTCGAGCACCGGGGCCGGGGCCACGCAGCCGGTCAGCATCAGTGACATTCCCGCACCGGCCAGCAGCAATTTAATGGATAAGGTTTGCATGGCTGTCTCCTTCACTTCATTTCAAAGCCGCCGGCAGCGGGTGCCTGTGCGGGCGTGCTGTTGGTCTGAGGTGTTGATGATTCTGCGGGCTGTTCCTTTGCGCCTTCATGCGTGCCTTTCAGCATGCGCTGGAAGCGATTGGGCTCGACAAACGAATCGGTGGGCAGTGTGTAGTTGGCTGGCAATGGCTTGACCAAGCGAGGTGTTACCACGATGACCAACTCGGTTTTATCGGTTTGGTATTCATTGCTCCGGAATAGCGTGCCTAACACCGGAATTTCCCCAAGAATCGGGAAACGATCGATTTGATGCTTGGTTTTATCTTGTAGCAAGCCACCAATGGCCAACGATTGGCCATCCCGCAGTTCCACGGATGTCGATACTCGCCGTGTAGTGAGGCTTGGCACCAGTGTGGCTGCACCGCTTATTGATGTTGCCACCGTGGTGAAACCAACCAGATCAGTCACCTCCGGGGCCACGCGCATCTGGATCAGACCTTCTTCCAGTACGGTAGGCGTGAATTTCAGTCCTACGCCAAATTCCTTGGTTTCCAGTTCGATGCCGCCATCGCCATCGGCAACAGGGATGAGAATTTCACCACCTGCCAGGAAGCTGCCTTCCTGACCGCTGATGGCCACGATACTGGGCTCTGCCAATATCTTGACCAGACCATCGCCTTTCTGGGCATCGATACCTAATGCCGTTAGAGGGTTGCTAACGGTAGTACTGCCACCGTAGCGGATGAATTCCGCTGCGGCGCCACCCAGTATTCCTGAGAGTAGGTAACGGCCATTGGCCCAGGAGAAATCCAGACCCAGTTTTTCTAGCAGCGTGCGGTTGATTTCGGCGATCTTTACTTCCAGCATCACTTGCTGAACGCTGGAAACCGCCAGCATGTTCACTACTTTCTTGCCTCCAGAATAGGCTTCGGCCAAAGCCACGGCGCGGTCTGCTTTGATGGCATCTGTCACAGTTCCGGAGAGTACAACCGTATCGGCGGCAGTCATGACCTTGATATTTTTGTCACCCGGCAGAAGCTGGGAGAGCTTGCTCTGCAGTGCGGTGGTATCCATGCCGACTACTACATCAACCACTGTGCTCTGGCCGCTCTTGCTCCACATGATCAGATTGGTTGTTCCGACCTTTTTGCCCAGCATGTAGATTTCACGCGGGTTGAGCAGGATCACATCCGCAATATCCGGGCTGCCCACGGAAATTCGCGTTACAGGTGCAGGGATACGCAATAGCGTGGATTTGCCCACGGTGGCGTTCACTTGCGAGGCAAATTCAATCGGCCCGCTGGTGGCTACATCGACAGGCGCCGCAGCAGCCTGTTGTACCGTCACGGGCTTTGTGGCCGGCTTTTTGGCAGCGGGCTCTGCTGCTTGCAGAGGCAAAGCCAGTGCCATTGTCGTACCCATCAGGATTGCCAGGGTTTTTATGCCAGCACCTGGCAATATCGTGTACCGCGTTTCCTGTTTGCTCATTTCAACTCTCCCCATGGCGAAGACTGTATTGCAGTCAAATTTGGGTGCCGGCAGGCAGTCCGGCTCATTCATGCTTTTGTTCGGTCAGCCCTTCAGAATTCACTGCTGGACTGCGACAACCCCTTGATGATTTCAACCTTTTCCTTGGCCGGCGCCCTGGGGGCTACCGGCTTGGGTGCGACAACCACTCTTCTCACCACAACCTTGGGCGCTGTTTGCGGCTGTGAGGCCACGATGACGATCGGCTCGGGCTGGCGATTCAGCAGGTCGCGCTTGTAGATGCCATCGGTGGTAACTGGGGAGGTGTCTACCTGGTTTCTAAGCACCAGAGACAAAGTGCCGATGCTGCGGGCCAGATCGAGTTTTTCAGCTTGATCTGGTGTGACTTCCAGCGTGACGGCATTGACCACTTTCGGTTTGGTTTCATCCCGACCGGATTCCTGAGCCACTGCCAGCACTAGGATGCGTTCAAGCACGATCTTGGAGATGGTCTTGTCTTTGTTGGCGCTCTTGGCTTCTTCATCCACCGTGTTGACGAGCACATCCACGTAATTGCCAGGCAGTGCAAAACCGGCTACGCCGACCACATCGTTCACTCGTACGGTAATGGCGCGTTTGCCTTCCACGATGACTGCGGATAGCCCACCCTTGGTGCCAACCGGCGCCAGTTTCGGCTCCATGATCGGCTCGCCCTTGAGCACGGTGGTTTTCAGTACACGAGGTTCTTGTGTGCCGGGGTCTTTAAGTAGCTTGCCCAATTCGACTTCGCCTTGTAGCGCACCTGAAGGAATGCTGCCGCTTGGCCATTCAACCAAAGCCAGCCCTTCCGGTGTTAGCCGCGTGCCCAAATCCATATCCTTGGCGGCAACCACCACTTTGCTGGTGTTCATTGTTCCCTGTTGTCTGATCCAGTTAGATGCCAGAACAACGGCGGCCAGTCCGATGATCACGGAGATCGCGATCATGACCACTGCTCTTGTGTTTTTCATCTCGTTTCCCCTTGCCTGTCGTTGAGATCTCTGCCGTCCTCATAATCGCGGGCGTAGTAATTGCTCCATGCCCAGTCCAGCAATTCCTGTGTCATTTCAGGTTTTTGTCCGCTATATCTGGCGATATCCCGAACCTGGCCGATGATGTCGCGCGGGATGCACGCATAAAGCGGCCGACCTTCCTTGTAGTGATGTTCATGCACCAGGTAATCGATACCATCTTTGGAAAACGGCACGCTTAATTCTTCACAGACCTGTTTTGCGATATCACGGTAATCCTGCTCATCCAATGCCCCGATATAGATCTTGTAGCCAAGCCGGCGCAGGAAGGCTTCGTCTGCCAGTTGTTTGGGGGGCATGTTGGTGGAAAACACCACAATCACATCAAACGGCACCATGAACTTCTTGCCGGTATGCAGTGCCAGGTAATCCACACGCCGATCCAACGGCACAATCCAGCGGTTCAGCAGGGCCAATACGGGAGTCAATTGCCGCCCAAGGTCATCAATGATCAGCAGGCCGTTGTTGGCCTTCACCTGCGGTGGCGCCTGATAGAAGCGGGAACTGGCATCAAAATCCAGATCCAGCATCGGCAAAGTCAACTCCCCGCCAGTGGTTACGACAGGGCGGTGGCAAAGTACCCAGCGTGCATCGCAGGCGCGACGGCCATCCAGGCAGACGCTGGCATCCGTTTGCGGTGTGGGAATGTGCACCAAAGGATCGAAAACCTGGATCACGGCCTCGTCCACGACCACGGCATAAGGGATGGCGATATCGCCGGAGAGCAAGCCCACCAGATGCTCCGAGATGAAACTCTTGCCACTGCCGGCTGGGCCATAGACGAAGATCGCGCGGCCAGAATTCATCGCGGCACCAAACTGCTTGAGAATGTTTTCTTTCACCACGATGCCATCAAATGCCTTGACGATATCCTGGTGAGTAACCTGCATATTCGAGACGGATTGCTGCTGAATCTGTTGAATGTAGGATTCCAGGCTGACAGGCGCAGGGCCGGCGTATTGGCTTTTTTGCAGAAAATCTTCTGCGCGCAGACGGCCCAAGTCAGTGAGATTGTAGGAAGTGGAAGTATCACTGCTGGTGCTGCGGGAGACTTCGCACATGCGCTCTGTACGCAAGAACGTAAGCAGTGGTTCCAGCACACCAATCGAAAGTTTCAGATGATCAGATAGCTCGATCAGACGCAGTTGCCCGCGCAGAAAAAGCACTTTGGTCAGCAGCTCTATCATGAAGAGGAAATTCAGCCCGGTATCACCCACCGTTCGCGGCTGCGGAGGAATCGGGCCGGTAACCTGCCAAGCTTCGGGAAGTTCTGCAGGCTTACTTGCTTTGGTGGCCATCATCATGATTTTTCTCCACCTGCATTTTTCTGAGTTGTCCGTATGAAATCACCGGGAAACGCGATATCACCGGTTTCCACTCTCCATTTCACCGTAGGCTTGGTTTTGATGCGGCGCAACCGGGAATTTTGTATCTGTACGTCTGTCGGGTCGATATCAAAAGATTACACAAAATGCATATCGCACCAACAAACTGTATTTCTAAATCCAGCCTGCATATTGCAAGGCCAGGTAGCCTAATGTGCCGGAGGCAATAGCCACGGCATAGGGCAACTTGCCTACGGATTGCGGGCCAACATCCAGTGTTGGCATCTGTTTTAGATGCACATCAATCAACCCGCCAAGTAATATTGATTTGGTATTTATGAGCATCTGACGAATTTTTCCGGAACATGCCGTCACCGCAATCGCCAGAATGCCACCTGCGATAAGCGTTCCCGCAATGGCTCCCCAGAATTGACCTGATGGCCATAAAAAACTGCCCACCATGGCCATCAGCTTCACATCGCCAGCACCGAGCGTGCGTAGCAAGTAAAACGGCAGGAACAAAAGTAGTCCAAGGAAAAATCCACCACATGCAATCAGTAAGCCGTAGAGGCCGGATATCCATAGATTGATGGCAAATGCAAGAATGGCGCCGATGCCAACCAATATGTTCGGAATGCGATGATTTTTGATGTCACTCACAGCTGCAATGAGCAGAAAAATTGCGAGCACGCCAATATTGATGTGATTCATAGATCATGCCTCAGTTCGTTCATGATCTCATTTATAAATGGGGTTGAGCGCCAATCAAGCACAGCCAAGATTTACAACGCAACCTGCAACCCAGTTCCATAAGGAACCGAGAATTCCACCTAGGGTGGAGACACTTATTACGATCACCATGGCGATCAGTGATGCCAGGAGTGCATATTCAATTGAGGTGACGGCTTGTGTGTTCTGACAAAAGGAGCGGAATGATTTGTAGAAGCGCTTCATTAGTGCTGCTCCTTGTCGGTTTGAAGTTGGTAGCAATAAATGTCGTATTAACCAAATCCAACCCCTCGATGATTAGAGACTGGATTTGGTGTTTTGGGTCAGTAATGCTAAGCATTAAGCCGATTGTAGTGCAGCACCAATTTTATCAAACACTTTGTCAAGCTCTGTACCAACCAGCTTGACTGCGGCAATGATAACAACGGCAATCAATGCGGCGATCAAGCCGTATTCAATTGCTGTAACGCCTTCTTCATCGTTGATGAAATGGGAGAATTTTGTTTGCAAGGCTTTCATGATGCTCTCCTTTATATGCTAAAACAGATCAAGCTGGCTTGATCTTTATGAAGCAGCTCCCCTCCCTGGTAATCCTGCAAGCCGTCCTGCAGAATTGCGTGCTTGTTATAAGGAATAGTGTTTCTGAAGGGCTGCTGCCTGCCCTACAGTTCCAACGTAGAACGGTTTGGTGGGTTTGCAAGAAAAAAATGTTATTGGCACCAGACCGTCGGCAGTATGCTGGTTTTGTTGCAGGTATCTTGGTGTTGTGTTCATATAATTGATTGATTATATTGATAATTATTTGATTTTTGTAAGTAGTTTATTGGTTTTGCGTATAAATGTTGTAAGTATTAATGTATTTTGGTTTGCTATTTATAGTATTGAAGTAACGCATTGCTGTGGCATAAGTTGATGTATATATAAAATATAAATACGTAGTGCTTGAGGCGGGTGAGGTTGTGGGTGGAAATCAATTTAAATGGAGGGCGATCATGGGCAACTGCAGCGATATGGTGATGCCTTCTTGCTTGAATGAAAATACCATATGGAAAATTTTTCTGTTTTCTTTGATGGTTTTGCCGCTATCTGGAATGTTGACATTTATTCCACCCTGGCAGATGTATGCAACAGATAGGTATCGTTTATTGGGTGTTGCGGTCCTGTTGGCTGTTGCTTTTTTAAATATTTTTATAAATTTTACTCGGCAAAGAGGCTTTTGTTGGTTTGGGATTCCTTACGTTATTGGATTGTTTGTTTTTTCTGTTTTTGGATTGGTTTCTGCGTGGATGGCTTTGCTTTCTCGATACGCTCTATTGGAGTGGGCTTACTTCATTGGTTGTGGTTTGCTTGGGTTAGGTGTGTATCGGGCTGTACAAATTCGCGGTTCTATGGGGTTGAAAGATCTGATTTTGGCGGTATTCTTTTCTGCATATATGTATACTATTTTTTATAGTATCTGGTATTTGACTGTTGTCAATTGTCAAGAGTTGTTTTGTGTTCAGCTCAGGTTTCCTGGGTTTGATAATCCACGTACTTTTGATTCTTTTTATCTGCCATTCTTGTTTTTGTATCCGCTGGCCAATCACTATCTTCCAGTTGGTAGGTTAGTCAAATGGGCTTATTGGGGATTAGGTGCGGTGTGGTTTTCATTAATTTATGTGTCGAGTTCGAGAACAAATTATCTGGCTATCATGCTGGTTTGCCCACTGATTTATGTTCTATCACCAGGGCTGGCGCTGTCTTGGTTGAGACGGTTTACATTTTTTCTGATTATGGGAGGGATGGGGTACGGCGTAATGCACGGATTGTGGCCTTTGTTGAATGGTGCTTCTCTTGATGTTGCGTCGTCATCCTCGTTGTTTGCCACTGGGAGTGTGCATTCAAGGCTTGAGTTGTGGCGCAGGGGGTTGAGTATCTTTGGGGAGTATCCCCTTCTGGGCGCTGGGCCAATGCATTTTGCCTACTATGGGGATATTCCACATATTGGCGAAGGTGCCAACCCACACAACTTGATAATACAGTTGCTCTCAGAATGGGGTGTTTTCTGTACTTTTCTATTCTCGGTCGGCGTGTTGTGGTTATTTTTCAAGGCGGCTGTATATTTTCGGCAATCTACCGATCAATTGGATAGCTTGGCAGGTACTCAGAAGTTGGTCTTATTCGCCGCATGGGTTGCTATGCTGCTGGCTACCCAAACATCGGGAACCAATTTACCAATACTGACTGGTCTTGGTGGAGCCCTGGCGGGATTGATCTTGCAAGAAAATTCGAAGGTGGAACAACCACCCTGCTACGGCCATATTGGCCGAGTTGGGGTTACGCTATTGTCGATAGCGGTCATCGGCTTTTTGATAAATGGCTTGTATCCAGAAGTTACTTGTCGGCGAGAGGAGGCCTCAGCATATTTGAAGGCATATCCTGACGACAAAATACCGTCCCCACGTTTCTGGTCTCAAGGAAAGATTGCCTTTAGTGATACGTACTTGGCTCAGTGCTATAAAGATGCCGAACGGCTCTTTGTTGAGAAAGGCTGGCGCAGTGAACCTATGTCTGAAAGCTCATCCCCGTAAGATGTTGTGTAAATGCTGACGCTGCGCATCACTCAGTGGGGCGAGTGATGCCGTAAACTTGCCTAATGTCGCATAAACTTTACCTAGTTCTGGGTTAAGGATATTCAGTGCAGCATATTGGTGAGCAACCGTTTGCACATCACCCCGCGCAATCGGCCCGGTTAGCGCGCCTTCTGTTCCGAGCTTATCTATATTAGAAAGCGTTCCGTCAATCAGTGGACGCAACGCCGGCCAAGCTGTCTCTGGCGGTACGCCCGCAGTAGCCATGCTCAGCAGTGCGGCATGCATCAGGGCAACCATTGCGTTGCAGGCCAATACGGCGCTAGCGTGGTACAGCGTTTTCTGCGCCGGGTTGATGGCAAAGCAGTTGGCGCCAATGGCTGAGAAAAGCGGCAGCAGAGTTTCCAGTGCTTCTGCATCGCCTTCCTGGCCACAGTACGTCCCGGCAAAATTTTTGATGGCCAGAGATGGCGTGGCAAATGATTTGAGCGGGTGAATGCTGGCAACGTGCACACCACAATTTTTCAATGAAGCAAGAATAGTGCTGGCCAGTGCGCCGCTGCAGTGCAGGGCTATATCACCGGGGCGCATGCAGCCACTGCTTGCCAATCGATTAGCTGAGGCTTCCAGCACATCATCTGGCGTGGCGATCAGGGTAATGTTGGCGGGTGCTAGGTGTTCCCAGGTGGTTGCGGTGCCGGCGCCGATGAATTCGCAAGCAGCACGGGTCCGCGCCCATGTATTGCCCACTATGCTATTTATGCTAACAAGGCCCTGTTCATGCCACAGGCGGGCCAGCGTTTGGCCCAAACGGCCAGGGCCAATCAGGTTCAGGGAATAGGGTGGCGTCAGGGTTTTCATCGGGGCTGAGAAAAAACGATTGGTTCGGATGCGTTTAAAAACAGGGGTTTAGCGTTTTGGGGCTGGAATTTTGCGGTGCGGGTGTTGACGAGTATTTGGGAGGTGGGTATAGTTCGGCCTCTCTGCTGCAGACGCAGCGAAGTTTGAAGCGCGAAACGTTGATTTTACAGT
>NZ_JBVVOL010000025.1:0-37341 GCF_055810895.1 Formivibrio sp. oc-25
GGCTCCATCGCCCGCTCACATGTCTCCACCGCTCGCATCCTCAAACAGGCAGCAGGGAAAAGACCTTGAAAGGCATGGCTCTTAGACCCGGACCCGGGTAATGCGATATACCGCCTGCAACTGCCGGATCGAGCGCATGATGCGCGCCAGATGTGTGCGATTGGCCACCTGCAGCGTGAACTGGATCATATTGTGCCGCTCGCCGGTTTCATGGCCATCGGTCATGGAAACCGCTGCGATATTGCCCTCGGCTTCGGCAATCGCAGCAGCCACGCTGGCCAACGTGCCACGCACGGTAGAGGCCATCACGCGGATCGTGACATCGAACAGGCGCGAGACCTCCGGATCCCACTCGACATCGATCATCTTGTCGGCATCGGCGCGGTTCTTGGTCAAAACCGGGCAATCGTGGGTATGGATGATCAAGCCCTGATCCTTCTTGACCAGCCCCAGGATCGGGTCTCCGGGAATCGGGTTGCAACAGCGCGCGAACTGGATCGACATGCCTTCAGTACCACGGATGGTCACCGCTGCCGGCTTGCGTCCTGCAGCCGCCTCGTCGCTCCACTGCCCGGCCAGTTGCAGCAAACGTTTGGCCACGACAATGGCGAGCTTCTTGCCCAGACCCACATCGGCCAGCACATCCTGACGCGATTTGTCGCCACTTTCCTTCAGATAGCGCTCCCACACATCGCTACCGACCGGCTGTTCCTGATGCAGCGAGGAAAATGCCTGGTTCACCAGCCGCTCACCCAGCAGTACGGAATCCTCGAAGCGCATGGTGCGCAGGAAATGGCGAATATGCGAGCGCGCCTTGCCGGTGGTCACAAACGCCAGCCAGGCCGGGTTGGGCCGGGCATGCGCGGCGGTGATGATTTCGACCTGATCGCCATTCTGCAGACGCGTGCGCAGCGGTGCCAGCTCATGGTTGATCTTGGCTGCGATGCAACGGTCACCAATATCGGAGTGCACAGCGTAGGCAAAATCGACACAGGTGGCGCCTTGCGGCAGGTTCAGGATCTTGCCTTTGGGCGTGAATACATAGACCTGATCGGGGAACAGGTCGACCTTGATGTGTTCCAGGAATTCGACCGCATCACCGGATTCGGACTGCAATTCCAGCAGGCTTTGCAGCCATTGGTGCGTTTTCTGCTGCACATCGCTGAAACTCTCGTCGCCACTCTTGTACATCCAGTGGCTGGCGACACCGGCATCGGCAATGCGGTGCATGTCATGCGTGCGGATCTGCACCTCGATCGGCGTGCCATACGGACCAAACAGCGTGGTATGCAGGCTCTGATAGCCATTGGCCTTCGGGATGGCGATGTAATCCTTGAACTTGCCGGCAATCGGCTTGTAGAGCGAATGCAGCGCACCCAATGCCAGATAGCAAGTCGGGATATCGTTGACCACGACCCGGAAGCCATAGATATCCAGCACTTCGGAAAACGACAGGTGTTTTTCCTGCATCTTGCGGTAGATGCTGGCCAAGTTTTTTTCCCGACCGGACACCAGTGCATCGATATGCAAGACATCCAGTTTGTCGCGAATGCCATCCAGAATCTTGGTCACAACCTCGCGCCGGTTGCCACGTGCGGATTTGAGCGCACGCGACAAGACTTCGTGCCGGTGCGGATGCAGGTAACAAAACGACAAGTCGTCCAGTTCGCGATAAATCGCGTTCAGGCCAATACGGTTGGCAATGGGGGCATAGATTTCCAGCGTTTCACGCGCGATGCGGCGCTGCTTGTCCGGCCGGATGGCATCCATGGTGCGCATGTTGTGCAGGCGGTCGGCCAGCTTGATCATGATCACGCGCAGATCACGCGCCATCGCCAGCAGCATCTTGCGGAAGTTTTCGGCCTGCGCCTCTTCCCAGTTATCGAACTCGAGCTTGTCGATCTTCGACATGCCATCAACCAGCTCGGCCACGGTTCTGCCGAATTTCTCGGTGAGTTCGAGCTTGGAGATGCCGCTGTCTTCCATCACGTCATGCAGCAAGGCACCGGCCAATGCCTGGGCATCGAGCTTCCATTGTGTGAGGATGCTGGCGACTGCAAGCGGATGCGTGATGTAGGGTTCGCCGGAACGGCGGATCTGGCCACGATGGGCCGCTTCGGAAAACCGGAAGGCTTCGCGCAGCATGGCGCGATCTTCCGGCTTGAGGTAACTCGTGAGTTCGGTCAGGAAATGATTGGCGTCGGCAAGCACCTGCGGCGTCCCGGCAAGTTCCGGGACGTCCTGTGCGGTGAGTACCGACTCCATGGGCACATCCCGCCGGTTAACCGCGGTTGCGGCTGAGCATTTCCATGCCGACCAGGCCTGATGCCACTTCGCGCAAGGCAATCACGGTCGGCTTGTCGCGGCCGGTATTGTCCAGTTGCGGGCTGGAACCGTGTTCAATCTGGCGAGCGCGGTAAGCCGCGACCAGCGTCAGATCAAAACGGTTATCGATGCGGTCAAGACAATCATCTACGGTAATACGGGCCATGAATCCATCTCCAGAAACAACGCCGGCCATACTTTTTTGCCGGCAGGGTTTTTGATTATAGCATTGTGATGCAGATCAAGCCGTCAGGCTCTCACCCCTTCATCGCGGCGATCATGGCCTGATGCAGATCGCTCTGGCGCCCGAGCTTGAGTCGCTCCGCGCGCACGATGGCGAGAATATCCTGCAATGCATCCTCGAAGCGATCATTGATTACCACGTAATCGAATTCGTCGACGTGGCTGATTTCCTCCTTGGCCGCGGCCAGGCGGCGCAGAATCACTTCTTCACTATCCTTGCCGCGCCCACGCAGACGCTCTTCCAGCACCGCCAGCGAGGGCGGCAGGATGAAAACTCCGATCGCCTGCGGCAGCAGGCGCCGCACCTGCTGTGCGCCCTGCCAGTCAATCTCGAGCAGGATATCCTGGCCTTGCGCCAGCATGGATTCGATCCACTCCTGCGAAGTGCCATAGTAATTGCCGAACACTTCAGCGTGCTCAAGCAGGGTCGCGGCCGCGATCATCTGTTCAAATGTTTCACGGGAAACAAAGTTGTAGTCCTTGCCATTCACCTCGCCGGTGCGCGGTGCGCGCGTGGTGAAGGATACCGACAACTGGATACGGGAATCGGCGGCGAGCAGTGCTCGCACCAGCGTGGTCTTGCCAGCGCCGGAAGGCGCGGTCACCACATAGATATTGCCACGGGCCATGGATAAAACTCTTCGGGTTGAACTGGGCCGTCAGAACGAGTCGTCAAGGCCGATGGCGTCGAGTATAACATTGGCAACAAAACAGCCTCCACGTGGCTGCCGAATCAGGACTTGCCCCGCCGGATCCGCTTGCGCCACCACACCTTGCGCATTTCTTCGACAACACCCATCAGCAAGGCGCAGGGCAGGATGGCCAGCCAGATCCATGCGTCAATATGGGCGGTGCCAAACAAGAGGTTGCCCCATGGCGTATACACGATCAGCAGGATCAAGCCGAGTTCCAGCGCCAGACCACCCAGCAGCATGGGGTTGCTGAAAAGGCCAAACCACAGGGCCGGGCGTAGCGGATGCCGGCAAAGGAACACGTTGACCATCTGGGAAACCACGATCGCGGCCAGGCAGGCACTGGTGGCCATCAGATAAAGCGGGTCATGGATCGCCAGCGTTTCTCCATACTGCCAACCACCCTGCTCCAGCACCAGGAAAAATGCACCCATGGCAATGATGGCTTCCATCACACCCAGCCACAGGTAGGCACGCATCACCAGCGGCCACGATAGCAGCCGTACATTGCGCGCCCGTGGCGGCTGGCGCATCAGGCCGGCATGCGGCGCTTCAGCACCCAGAGCCAGGGCCGGCAACATGTCGGTGCCAAGATCGACCGCCAGGATCTGGATCACGGTCAGCGGCAACGGGATGCGAAACAGTACAAATGCCAGGTAAGGCACGATTTCCGGGATGTTTGAGCTCAGGATGTACGTCAGGAACTTGCGCAGATTCTCGAAGACGGCCCTTCCCTCCTCGATCGCATGCACGATGCTGGCAAAGTTGTCATCCAGCAGAATGATGTCGGCAGCTTCGCGCGCCACATCGGTACCGCTCAAACCCATGGCCACGCCGATGTCGGCAGCCTTCAGCGCAGGTGCATCGTTCACGCCATCGCCGGTCACGGCTACGACTTCGCCCTTGCGCTTCAAGGCTTGCACAATCAGCATCTTTTGCTCGGCAGTCACACGGGCAAACAGGATTTCGGGCGCATCCAGCGCCAACTGCAATTGCGCAGGCGACATTTTCGGCAGCATTTCTCCCCGCACGACCACGGGTGCGGTGCCGCGCACCAGGCCGATTTCACGCGCGATGGCCAGTGCAGTATGCGGATGATCACCCGTCACCATGATCACGCGCACACCGGCCGTGTGGCAGCGCGCAATCGCCCCCGGTACTTCATGCCGTGGCGGGTCTTCCAATCCGACCAACCCGCACAGCTGCATCTCCTGCTCCTGCGCCGTTTCGTCTTCGCCCAGGAATTTGCACGCCAGTGCCAGTACGCGCAATCCTTGCTCGGCCATCTCTTCCTGCGCCGCGATCACCTGCTGGCGCTGCGCCTCCGTCAGGGGCTGCGCACTGGTGGCCGACCAGATTTGCGAACACAGCGGCAATACGGTTTCCGGCGCCCCCTTGCAATACAGCATGCGTGCTGCACCTGCAGCCTCGGGCGCTTCAACCACCGACATGCGGCGCCGCTCGGCTTCGAACGGAATTTCGCTCTCCCAGGTTCGCCGCGACAGTGCCTGATTCCGGCGTTTGGCCACCTGCCACAGGGCAATCTCCATCGGATCCCCCTGCGGCATCCCGCCATCGCCAAAATGCAGGGTATGACAACGTGCAGCAATGCGCAGCAGCATGTCCGGCAGTCTGCCCAGCGGGTCACGAAAATCCCCGTCGGCAAATACCCGCTTCACGGCCATCCGGTTCTGGGTAAGCGTGCCCGTCTTGTCCGAGCAGATCACGGTAGTACTGCCGAGTGTTTCCACCGCAGTCAGATGCCGCACCAGCGCGTTACGACGGGCCATGCGCTGTGTGGCCATGGCCAGCGACAGCGTCACGGTTGGCAGCAACCCTTCCGGCACATTGGCCACGATGATGCCGATGGCAAACATCAGGTTGCTCCAGAATGGCAGGCCAATGACGTGCCCCACCACAAAGAACACCACGCCCAATATGCTGGCCAAAACCGCAACCCACTGCGACAGGCGGGTGATTTCCTGTTGCAGTGGAGAAACGGGATCGCGCGCGGTTTGGGTCAGATGGGCAATACGGCCGAACTCCGAGCGCATGCCCGTGGCATACACCAGAGCCTGGCATTGGCCGGCCACAATCCAGGTGCCGGCCAGCAACAGATTGTGGGCATGCAGCGGTGAAGGATTGTCATCCGGCAAGGCATTGCGTGCCTTGGGCAAGGATTCGCCGGTCACCGTGGCCTGGTTCACGCGCAGATCAAAAGCTTCGATCACCCTGCAGTCGGCCGGCACCTTGTCGCCCTCACCCAAAAGCAATAGATCGCCAGGCACCAATTCCTCTGCCGGCAAGACGGCTTCCTTGCCGGTACGCAGGACATTCACCTGTTGCGGTAACAACTGGCGCAACGCGGCCAGTGCCTGTTCGGCCCGGTAGGTCTGCCAGAAGGAAAAGAGGCCATTGATCACGATCACACCAATGATTGCGATCGCAAGCTGCAGCATGCCCGTGCCTGGCTCATGCAGTTCGGCATAAAAAGCCAGGCCGGCTGCCAACCACAGAATCAGGGCAAAAAAATGGGTGAATTCACGTATGAACTGGCGCCAAAGCGGCTCCCGCGCAACGGCCTCGACCCGGTTCGGGCCGAACTCCTGCAAGCGGCGCTGCGCTTCGAGTGCACTCAGCCCGCTGGTTTGTGAACCGAGGCTGGCCAGGGCGGCTTCGACTGAAAGCTGGGAAATCGGGGCATGGATGCTCATGGCCTGCGGCCCATCTGGATGCCGCAGAATGCGGCGATCAACACCGGGATTGTGTTGATCTCAGTGTGGCTGACAATACTTCCCGACCCAAGGCCACTTGCCGATCAGCGGTCAGCCCCGCCCTGCCAGCGGCTTTGCCAGAAGGTGGCAACATCAAGCATGCGGTTGGCAAAGCCCCATTCGTTGTCGAACCAGATCATCAGGCTGGCCAACTGGCCACAGGTGCGGGTCTGCCCGCCATCGACAATCGCCGAATGCGCGCTGTGGTTGAAGTCGATCGAGGCATGCGCTTGCTCGGAATAGGCGAGCAAACCGGGAAAGCGCGAGCAGGCAGCCCGCAGGCAGGCATTGAGCTCGGCGCTCGAGGCTGGCCGGGTCAGCGTCAGCGCCAGATCAATGGCCGAGACATTGACCACCGGCACACGAATCGCCTTGGCCATGACCCGCCCGGCGAGTTCCGGCAGCAAGCGTTCGATGCCGCGGGATAGTCCGGTAGAAACCGGCACCATCGACTGCATGGCCGAGCGGGTACGACGCAAGTCGGCATGATGGTAACCATCGATCAGGGGCTGATCATTCATCACGGAGTGCAGCGTGGTCAGGACAGCATTCTCCACGCCAAATGCCTCGTGCAGCAGTGCCAGCACCGGCACGGCGGCATTGGTCGTGCAAGAGCCCGCCGAAACCAGCCGCTCGCGGCCAGTCAACCCTTGCTGGTTGATGCCATGGATAGCGGTGTAATCCACATCGGCACTGCTATGGCCGGGATGGGATAGCAGCAGGCGCTGGCAACCTGCATCCAGAAATGTCTGCAATTCATGCCGGTAACCATAGCGCCCGGAACACTCGACCAGCAGATCCACCCCCAAGGACTGCCAGGGCACCTCGGCGGCAGCATGCGCATGAAAAACGGCGATTTTGCTGCCATCGATGCACAGATTTTCTCCCTGGATTTCCACCGTGCCGGGAAAACGCCCATGGGTCGAATCAAACCGTGTCAGATAGGCCATGCTGTCCAGATCAGCCGGTTCGTTGATGGCCACGACTTCAAACCGGTCATGTGACCCGGATTCATGCAAAGCCCGCAAGAAACAACGACCGATACGGCCGTAGCCATTGATTGCCAATCTGATTGTCATGAGTAGTCTTTCCGTTGAACAACAGCCGGGATGCCGCGGAAGCAGTGATATACCACGCCCGGTTCAGGCAGGAAACGTTTTGCAGGTGCGGATTGTTGCGATGACAGGAATTGGCCGGATCATCGGCATGTCAGCAAAATGGGCATCGGGTCAGCTCGCGCTTCAGGATCAGCTCATATTCGCCGCTGGCCCGCATGGCCTTCAGCGCACGATTGAATGCCTGCAGCAATGCCTGCTGCCGCGCTGATTTGGCAAAGGCAAGATAAGTGGGATTTTCAATAAGCGGCGTGGCAGCCACGGCCAACGTATCAAATTTCTTCAGCTGGGGCATGCCTGATTCGGCAATCGCCAGCACAACATCCAGCCGTTTCAGGCTTAATTTGCGGAAATTGAGCTCGTCCGCTGCGGTTTCTTCCACGCTGAAGTGCTGGTTTTGCCGCGCCAGGTCAAAGGCATCACCATAGCTCCAGCCCCGGATCACGCCGATGCGCAATCCGCGCAGATCTTCCAGCGTGGTGAAGCTGACGGGACGGGCCTTGTGGTAGAAAACCAGGATCTTTTCGACATACAACGGTTCGCTGTAATCAAACCTGCGCTCGCGCTCGATGGTCTTGTAGAGACCGCCTGCACCGGCCAAACCTTTGTCCAATTCAGGAATCACCCGCGACCACGGGCGTGCCTGCAGAGTCACATCGGTACGCATGTTACGAAATGCCGAGCTCACCAATGCCGGATACAGGCCGGCCGGTTTGCCGGACTGGCTATACATGAAAGGCGGATTGGCGGCATCGAAGCTGATCTCGACCGGCTGGGCCGCCAGCGTAACTGGCAGCAAAACAGCCAAGATCACAAGCAGCCAGCCTGCAAACCTGTACATCCCTGCCTCCGGCCCGCGAAACTCAGAACCTGCGTGTGTAACGCATGCTGACGAAATCCATGCCAGGGTTGGGCATTCTTATTCCGCCATTCGAGTAATGCCAATACCCGATCCCGACTTCGTTTTCCTGGCCAAAGCGATAGCCAATTTCAAACCGGTGCGCGAACTGGAAACTTGAACCGACTCGCCGGTTTTCCGCCACATCCAGATTGGATAGCAGCGCGCCGCCCAGTGCATACTCCAGATAAGGCGCGCCTGCATCCCCTGCCGTGAATTCGTACCGCGCGGCCACACCTGCAGCCGCAACCCAGTTTTTGCGGTGCTCGACATTCCAGTGCGACAGGCTGACTTCCCAATACGGCCGCAATGCCCCCACATCACTTTCCAGCCAGCGCACATCGATCTTGTCGCGCACGGCCACCTGGAAAAAATCAGCTTTGGCAGGGCTGGCATTGACATTCACGCCCCCTGTTACCGAAACGCCATCCAGCGCCCAGGCCGCTGGTGCGCCACAGAAAACCAGCCCCAGAAAAATCGTCAATCCATGTTTCATAAGTACCTCCGACTTAGATATGGTGACAACCAGGCAGATACATTTCTGCCAATGCAGACATTACTGAAAAACGGTTCGATGTTATTTAGGATTGTAGTGCTAGCGGTAGTTTTTTTCCGGAGGATGTCCATGTACCTCCTCCGGAAATCAAATCAGTGCTGGGATGCCACAAAGTTTTGCAGCGGTGTCGGCAACAGGGAAAACAGGGCCGTCAGATCGGTGGCATCGAGCAGGTTTTTCAGGGCCAGGCCAACTTCGGTATCGCCTTCGATCAACAGGCGGCGCTGAAAAAACAGGGTGTCTGGGTCTTCCTGCCGGCGCGCCAGCACCAGGTAATCAGCCAGGCTGGCACCGAATGTCACATCGGCGGGCATCTCGGCCACATGAAAACGCCGGCCATCGAAACCGAGCGTCACGCCGCGATCGAGATCCAGAATCTCCAGGCGCAGTGTCTTGCCTGTCATCCAGGCAAAGTCCTCTTCCGGCCAGAGCCGCTCGCGCGCCAGATTGAGAATTGTGATCAACGCAAACGAAGGTGGCGTTTCGGGCAGATGGCTGGCGATAAAAACCAGTGGCGCGGGCAGCTTCATGCGTTGACCTCCTCAATACCGGCACGGCTGTGCCAGTAACCGTTGACCAGCCCTTCCGGGTTCCAGTTTGCAAAATCCGCCACAACCGGCCGGGCGGAAAGCCGTGCGGAAAAGGCAGCGATGATTTCGCCAGTATAGTGGGCCTGCGGGCTGATGCGCAGCGCGTCCACTCCCATGCCAGCCAGACCGGGCAGCTCGCTCCAGAGCGAATGGCATGCCGCCGACTGGGTCTGGGTACCATTGATGCGCAGGAAATCCTGCCCTTCGCGGGTCGAGATCACCAGCCCATCGGGATGTTGCAGGCAGCGAAATTCGCAGCTGTCCTTCTTCAGGTTGTAATGCCGCGCGGTAAAGCAGCGCGCCGAGAAAGCCAGCGGCAGCCGGCCATGGCCAAAGACTTCAGTTTCGATCGTGCAGGTACGCTCTGCCAGGATCGCCGCCAGTTGCTCATGCCCGCATTCCAGCGGCGGCATCCAGCGCACTGCGCCTTGGTCTGCCAGCCAATCGAGCGTCGGCCCGTTGTAGACATTGAGGTGAGGTCCGGCCACGAACGGAATGCCCAGATCACGCGCCACTTTCACCGCGCCAAGATCGTTCGCTTCCAGACGACCGCCCTTCTGCGCCAGACGCTTCAGGCCATTCAGATCACTCGATGACTCCAGCAAGGCCTGGCTGGAAATCACGACTTCCTTGCCGGCGGCAGTCAGCGTTTCGGCGAGCGCCAGCCAATCGGCATCGCGCAGCTCGTGGCGGCGGCCACAGACCACTTCGCCCAGATAGACGATATCCACCGGCCAGTTTGCGGCGGCAGCATAAAAATCCAGCGTCTGTTGACGCGGCCAGTAGTAAAGCAGGGGACCGAGTGTGAGTTTCATCATTACTTCCAGGGGCGGCTGTATGCGCCCAAAGTTTGCTGGTGCCCTTCAGAAACCTTGTCGAGCGCTTCAGACCATTGCGGGCGAACCTGAAAATCCGGGTTGGCCGCAGCATCGAGTGCGGCACGCAGGGTACGTGTTACCTCGGCCACGTAGGCCGGGCTGCGCTGGCGTCCTTCGACCTTGACCGCTGCCACGCCGATCCGGATCAACTCAGGCAGGACTGAAAGCACGTTCAGGCTGACCGGCTCTTCCAGCGCGTAATAGGTTTCGTCCTGTACAGCAAAACGGCCCTTGCACAGCGTCGGGTAACCGGCGGGCTCGCCCTCGTCGAAACGGTCGATCAGGATGCCGTTGAGCCGTGCATTCATGGTCTTGCCCTGATTGTCCCAGCGTACAAACGCAGCCGGCGAGCAGACGCCATGGGTGTTGGGCGATTGCCCGGTGGCATACGAGGAAAGGATGCAGCGCCCTTCCGCCATCACGCACAGGCTGCCAAAACCAAAGGTTTCGACTTCGACCGTGGTGTTCTGGATCACGTATTCCACCTGCGGCAGTGTCAGCACACGCGGCAAAACCACCCGGCGAATACCGAATGCATCCTGCGCCAGATTGATGGCCTCGAAATTGGTCGCAGAGCCCTGTACCGACAAATGCAGATGCAACTTGGGATGGGTCTTGTGCGCGTAGGCCAAGAGGCCCATATCGGCCAGGATCACGGCATCGGCACCGAGGCTGGCGGCACGGTCGATACTGGCATGCCATTCCTGCACGCGGCCTGCCTGGGCATAGGTGTTGATGGCAATCAGCACTTCACGCTTTTTCGACTGGGCGTAGCGGATGCCTTCAGCCAACTGG
Source organism: Formivibrio sp. oc-25 (assembly GCF_055810895.1). Classification (NCBI taxonomy): domain Bacteria; kingdom Pseudomonadati; phylum Pseudomonadota; class Betaproteobacteria; order Neisseriales; family Chitinibacteraceae; genus Formivibrio; species Formivibrio sp. oc-25. Next base: position 10,867 of record NZ_JBVVOL010000025.1, read on the forward strand.
GCATCGGTGAAATTCAACCCGGCGAAATTGCGGGCATTGGTTGCATTCTTGAAGCCGACATACACGGCATCGGCGCCATTATCCACAGCGGCCTTGAGCGCCGGCAGGCTGCCGGCAGGGCAAACAAGTTGCGGAAGACGATTCATAAGGTTTACCCAAAATATGCTGCCGCGAGCTTAAAAGCATGCTGACTGTAAGGTTTTAACCGAGGTCAAATCCGTCAGGATCGCCACAATAGCACATAGATAAAATGGTTATTTGTGACAGGCTTTTTGATGCTTTGATTTGCTGCAATGGGCAAGGTAGATTTGCGCTTTCCAGTTTGCTCACTCTCAGGAACCCGCGATGCGCTTTGATACCCTTGCCATTCATGGCGGCTATAGCCCGGACCCGACCACCAAGGCAGTGGCGGTGCCGATCTACCAGACCACCAGTTACGCCTTCGACGATACCCAGCACGGTGCAGATCTGTTCGACCTGAAGGTAAAGGGCAACATCTACACGCGCATCATGAACCCGACCAATGATGTGCTGGAACAGCGTGTCGCAGCACTTGAAGGCGGCATCGGCGCACTGGCACTCGCTTCCGGCCAGGCCGCGATCACCTATGCGATCCTGACCATCGCCGAAGCCGGCGACAACATCATCGCCACCAGCGCGCTTTACGGCGGCACCTACAACCTGTTCGCGCATACGCTGCCGCAGTACGGCATTTCGGTGAAATTCGTCGATGCCAATGATCCGCAAGCCGCTGCCGCACTGATCGACGAGCGCACCAAGGCGATCTACTGCGAATCGATCGGCAACCCGCTCGGCAATGTGGTGGACTTCGCCGCGTTCGCGAAGGTCGCGCACGCCGGTGGTGTGCCGCTGATCGTCGACAACACCGTGCCATCGCCCTACCTGACCCGTCCGTTCGAACACGGTGCCGATATCGTCGTGCATTCGCTGACCAAGTACATGGGCGGGCATGGCACCAGCATCGGCGGCATCATCGTCGATTCCGGCAAGTTCCCGTGGGCCGAGCACAAGACCCGCTTCAAGCGCCTGAACGAGCCGGAAGTCAGCTACCACGGCGTGGTCTACACCGAAGCGCTGGGTGCTGCCGCCTTTATCGGCCGCGCCCGCACGGTGCCGCTGCGCAATATGGGCGCGTGCATCTCGCCGTTCAATGCTTTCCTGATCCTGCAAGGGCTGGAAACGCTGCCGTTGCGCATGGATCGCCATTGCGAAAACGCGCTCAAAGTGGCCGAATTCCTCAGGGGGCACCCGAAAGCCGCTTGGGTCAATTACGCCGGCCTGCCGGATCACCCTTCCAAACCGCTGGTGGACAAGTATTTTGGCGGCAAGGCCTCCGGCCTGTTGACCTTCGGCGTGAAGGGAGGCCGCGAAGCGGGCGCGCGCTTCCAGGATGCGCTCAAGCTGATCACGCGACTGGTAAATATCGGCGATGCCAAATCACTGGCTTGCCACCCGGCATCGACCACGCACCGTCAGTTGTCGGCAGAAGAACTCAAGAAGGCGGGCGTGTCGGAAGACATGGTGCGTCTCTCGATCGGCATCGAGCATATCGACGATCTGCTCGAAGATCTGGATCAGGCACTGGCGGCAGCCTGATCCTGCGGTCAAATCAACAAGCCGGAGCCTGCAAGCTCCGGCTTTTTTTCACCAACGCGAATAGGGTTGCTGCGACAACATGCTGTTGTAGTAACGAACATCGCCCGTCACTTCTTCGCCCAGCCATTGCGGCCTGGCGTAGACGGTGTCCACGGCAGGCAATTCGAGTTCCGCTACGATCAGCCCTGCATTTTCACCATGAAATTCATCAATTTCCCATGAAAATCCGCCAAATTCGACGATGTGGCGGGTTTTATCAAGCACGTTCGGGCAAAGCTTGAGCATTTCCAGCACATCGGCAACCGGAACCGGATATTCGAATTCGGCACGGCTGATGCCATCCAGGCTTTTGCCCTTGATGGTGAGATAGCCTTCTTCGCCCTTGATACGCACACGCACGGTCGGATCGGTTGCCAGGTAGCCCTGGGCAATACGGGTGGAGTATTTGATCTCATCGCGCCAGGATGCATTGGCGAGCAGGAATTTTCTTTCGATTTCGGTTGCCATAGGGTGTTTTCTAGTAGGGAGTTAAAGGGCTGTTCCAACCGGTCAGCGCCAGCGTGCATTTTCATAAAGCGGCAACACTTGCGGGATTCGTGCCTGCAGTTCGCTGATACGCGTACCGTGCGAGGGATGGGTGGATAGAAACTCCGGCGGCTGACCTTCGCTGGCCTTGGCCATTTTTTGCCACAGCGTCACGGCAGCATTCGGATGGTAGCCTGCCCGTGCAGCGAGTTCGAGCCCCATGATATCGGCCTCGGATTCATGCTCGCGGCTATTGGGCAGGCTGTACGCCACTTCCACGACCTGATTCGCCATATCCATGTAGCCATCGTAACGCCCGCCCGTGACCACGGAAAGCAGGGTGAAACCCATCATGCGCGTATACGCTTCCGACATGCGCTCCCGGCTATGCTCACGCAGTGCGTGCGCCATTTCGTGCCCCATGATCTGGGCCAGCTCATCATCCGTCAGCTTGAGGGTTTCAATCAGACCGCTATACACCATGACCTTACCGCCGGCCATGCAGTAGGCGTTCATCTCCTGGCGAGATTCAACATTGACCTCCCATTGCCATTTCAATGCATCCAGTCGGTATATGCCCACTTGTGGAATCAGGCGATTGGCAATCGTGCGTACGCGCGCAGTCAAGGCCGGATTACGGTTCAGCGTGCCGGACTGTCGCGCCTTGGCAACCTCTTCGGTATATGCCTTGGCAGCCATCTGATCGACCTGCTGGGTCGACAACAGCATGCTCATGCTTTGTTGCCGGTCAGCTCCCATTGCACCACCCTGCGTAGTACTCATTTGCTGACATCCCGCCAGCAAGCCTGCTACAAACAGGAGACAAAGTTTCTGCTTCATTTCGCGGCCCCTCGTGATTGCTAGGGTAAAATTGCATTTTAAACGTAATAGAGTTGATTGCTTGCCATGAGTTTCAAGCCGCCCGCAGTACTGGTTTTAGCCGCTAATGATCCGTCTGGCGGAGCCGGGTTGGCTGCCGATGTACTGACCCTGGCTTCACTCGGGTGTCACGCCTTGCCCGTCGTCACGGCACTAAGCGTGCAGGACACGGCCAGCCTTGCAGACTTCATGCCTGTCGAGGCCGAATGGCTGGATGAGCAGGCGCGCTATGTTCTGGAAGACATGCCGGTGCATGCCATCAAGGTTGGCGCCATCGGCAGCGTGGAAAACCTGGCCGTGATTGCCGGCATTGCTTCGGATTACCCGGAGATTCCACTGATCCTGGACCCGATCCTCTCCGGCATCCACGGCGATGCCCTGAACGAGGAGGAATATATCAGCGCCATGCGTGAACTGCTGTTGCCGCACACGCTGATCATGACACCCAACAGTATCGAAGCCAGGCACCTGGCAGCAGACGAGCCGGATGAGCAGGAAGAACTGCCACTCGACCTGGCGGCCAGCCGGTTGATCCAGGCGGGATGCCAGTATGTCTTGATCACCGGCACCCATGAAAACACGCCGGATGTCATCAATGCACTTTATTCCGAAATGGGGCGTGTCAGCAGCCATAACCATACGCGCCTGCCCGGCAGCTACCACGGCGCAGGCTGCACGCTGGCCACTGCGCTGGCCGCGATGCTGGCCAGCGGTGCCGATATTGCCACTGCAGTCAAGGAAGCGCAGGAATATACTTGGCAAGCACTATCGAATGCCTACCGCCCGGGCATGGGCCAGCGCATTCCTGATCGCCTGTTTTGGGCACATCAGGATGACGACGATACCCCAGGAGAAACTGCTTGATGATTCACGGCCTTTACGCGATCACACCGGATCTATCCGACACGGCAAGCCTGCTGGAAAAAACCGGACAGGTACTGGCAAACGGAACCGGCATACTGCAATACCGCAACAAGCTAGCCGATGCCCTGCTCGCCAAAGAACAGGCTTTGGCCTTGCGTCGAATCACGCGCGAACATGGCATCACGCTGATCATCAATGATGATCTCGATCTGGCACTGGCTGTCGGGGCTGACGGCGTGCATCTGGGCGGTGATGATGGCGACTTGCTGGCTGCGCGCAGCCGAATGCCGGAGAGCATGCTGCTTGGTGCTTCCTGCTATAACGACCTGACCTGCGCCCGTGCTGCAGCAGCTGCCGGAGCTGATTATGTGGCATTTGGCGCGATTTTCCCTTCCGGCACCAAGCCGCTCGCCAGACGTGCGAGCCTCGATCTGATCCGGCAGGCACGTGCCGAGCTAGCCGTGCCGATTGTTGCCATCGGCGGCATTACCCTGCACAACGCAGCCGAGGTTATCGCTGCCGGTGCCGATAGCATTGCCGTGATTGCCGCATTGTTTGATGCGCCGGATATTGGCAAGGCGGCGCGCCAGTTTTCCGATCTGTTTCACGTGAAACAGCCCGATCCAGCCCTGGGAGCCTCATCATGACCATGACCTACCGTCAGGCAACCGTTTCGGCCTTCGTACGCGCTCTCAGCAACCTGTCCGGCATTCTCGACAAGGGCGCTGAATATGCCCATATCAAGAAATTCGACGAAAGCATTTTGCTGAATTCCCGCCTGTATCCAGACATGTACCCCCTGATCAAGCAGGTTCAGGTAGCAACGGATATGGCCAAGTTTTGCGTGGCACGCCTGACCGGTGAAAGCGCACCAACCTTTGCCGACGATGAAACCAGCATTGCCCAGCTCAAGGAACGTATCGCCACGACGATTGCTTATATCGCCGGATCAAGCGAAGCCGCTTTTGCCGGCGCTGCAGATCGGGAAATCATCCTGCCATGGATGCCGGACAGGCCAATGAAGGGTGAATTCTACGTATTGCATTTTGCCCAGCCCAATGTCTACTTTCACATCACCATGGCGTACGCCATCATGCGTCACAATGGGGTTCCGCTGGGGAAAATGGATTTCATTGGGTCGATGTAGATCGATCACACACAAACAAAAGGCCACACAGGAATGTGTGGCCTTTTTTATCAAAAACCGGGGAATTTCAGCCCGGCATTGATGGGTTTGCCGCGTCTGGCGCGCTTGCCGATATAAGGCGCCATCTCATTGGCATCCAGTATCAGCTCTATCGGCTTGCTGCCCCGGCCCGTACCAGAAAGCTTCAAGGTCACCCCGTCACAAATGGTAATGGCAGACAGACTATCCTTGTCATCCAATGCCATGGTGATCACACCGCGCCCTCCCCCGGCCAGCTGCTTGAATTCCTGCAGTGGGAACAGATGCAATTTGCCCGACTTAGCCAGGCAAGCCACCAGTGAGGTTTCACGTGGAACAAAGGCAGAAACCCTGAGCAAGGTCTCGCTCGCTTCCAGCGTAATGAAACTCTTGCCGGCTTTCTGGCGTGACAACAGGTTCTCGAACTGACAGGTAAAACCGTAGCCCGCGCTGTTGGCGATCACCAGCCAATCCTGCTGGCTGCCGCTGATCATTTGCGTAATCTTCGACTTGGCAGCCAGATCCACGAGTGTGGTCACAGGAACACCATCCCCACGCCCGCCCGGCACACTGGATGCGGCAATGGTATAGGCACGCCCGTCACTGCCAAACAGCACCAGCTGGTCCACGGTACGGCATTCAATGACAGCGAGCAGTTTGTCACCATCCTTGAACGACAAAGATTGCAGATCGATTCCATGTCCCTGGCGACTACGCAACCAGCCTTTGTCCGACAAGATAATGGTGGTTGGCTCATCCACTACTGCCACGTCGATCACCGCTTTTTCAGCTTCTTCGATCAGGGTACGGCGCGGATCGGCATACTTCTTCCGATCGGCTTCGATCTCCTTGATGATCAGCTTCTGCATGGCAGCAGAATTGGCAAGCAGATGCTCCAGCTCTTCCTTTTCGGATTTCAGCTCAGCCAGTTCCTGCTCAAGTTTGATACCTTCCAGACGCGCCAGCTGGCGCAGGCGAATTTCAAGGATGTCCTCAGCCTGGCGATCAGACAGACTGAAGCGGGCGATCAATGCGGCCTTGGGTTCGTCCGATTCACGGATGATGCGAATCACTTCATCGATATTCAGGAAGACAATCAGCCGACCTTCCAGGATATGAATACGATCATTAACCTGACCCAGTCGATGCTGCGTGCGGCGGGTTACGGTCTGGAAGCGGAAATCAATCCATTCCTGCAGCACCGATTTCAGTGATTTCTGCGCCGGACGGCCATCGCGGCCGATCATCACCATATTGATTGGCAGGCTGCTTTCCAGCGAGGTATGTGCCAACAGCAGTGTCATCAAGTCATCCGGGCTTTGGCGCGATGACTTGGGCTCGAAGACAAGGCGTACCGGGCAATCCTTGCCGGACTCATCGCGCACGCGATCCAGCACCGAGAGCATCAGCTGCTTGGTCTGCACCTGTTCCTGGCTGAGGGCCTTTTTGCCTTTCTTGATCTTCGGATTGGTCAGATCCTCGATTTCCTCGAGCACCTTCTGCGCCGAAGTCCCTTGCGGCAATTCAGTCACGACAATCTGCCACTGCCCACGCGCAAGCTCTTCCTTCTCCCAGCGCGCACGTACTTTCAATGAGCCACGACCTGCTTCATAAGCACCCAGGATATCGCGCTGGGCCGAAATGATCTGGCCACCACCTGGCAAATCCGGGCCGGGCAGATAAGTCATCAAATCGCTGACCGATAACGCAGGATTGCGGATCAATGCAACGGCAGCTTCGGCAACCTCGCCCAGATTGTGCGATGGAATTTCGGTTGCCATGCCGACGGCAATGCCGGAAGCCCCATTGAGCAACAGCACTGGCAAACGCGCCGGTAGCAGCACAGGCTCTTCAAATGCGCCATCATAATTGGGAATGAAATCGGTTGTTCCCTTGTCGATCTCGGCCAGCAACAACTCGGCAATCGGGGTGAGGCGTGCTTCGGTATAACGCATCGCCGCAGCACCATCGCCATCGCGCGAGCCAAAATTGCCATGACCATCGATCAGCGGATAGCGCAAGGAGAAATCCTGGGCGATGCGCACCAGTGCATCGTAGGCCGACTGGTCGCCGTGCGGGTGATATTTGCCGAGGACCTCACCCACGATTCGCGCGGATTTGACCGGCTTGGCATTGTGAGCCAAGCCAAGCTCGTGCATGGCATACAACACGCGCCGCTGCACCGGTTTCTGGCCATCCTCGACCTGCGGCAAGGCACGGCTCTTGACCACGCTCATCGCATATTCGAGGTAGCTTTTTTCCGCATACAAACCAAGCTGAACGGATTCACCGTCATCGGGCTGCAGCGATACCTGGGCCTCGATAAAGCGCTTGCCTCCGCCACCATGGGCATCGGCAGGCATCTCTTCCAGAAGATTCAATAGATCAGGTTGGTTATCTTGAGTCATGTTTCACGTGAAACCGTTATAGGTTTTTTACCAAGCCACGAAGCCATAGAAGCAATGGCTTCTTCCGGTTGAGCATCAAAACTCACGCCTGCCGCCGCATCCCACAACATCAGATTGATCGGTGCAGCGAAGTCTTCAACCACCCATCCGCTGTCATCCAGCCAGACGCTGGCCTGCCTGCTGCAAGGCAAGCGATTGATCAGGGAGGCATCCGGGCGGCAGTCAGGCAGCCACAACCAGACCGGCTTGCCCAGTGCATGGGCAAATCCGACTTCGAACGCTGTGCCGGAATCGGGTTCAGCCAGGGAGCGGAAAGCGCGCAGGTCGGCGAATACGGCATCGGCTTGTCGTATCAGTGTGCAATTATTGGCAAAGATCCAGCGCCGCAGTGCTTGCTTTTCACTGCACGTATCAGGCAACTCACCATCAAGCGGATACAAACCCTGGATAGCGTTGGTCGCACACGCCGCCACCAGCCTTTTACCCCAAGCTTGCGCATCCTGGCGGAACACGCCTGGCCCGGCCAGATAGACTTTCATGTCAGATATCGGCCTCAACTTCATTGCCCCGCGCCTCCAGCCAAGCCCGCCGACTGCTGGCCTCACTCTTGCCCATCAGCATATGCATCAGGTCGCGTGTATTGCCGGATACGTCCTGATGCACTGCCACGCGCAACATGCGGCGGGTATCCGGATTCATGGTGGTCTCGAACAGCTGCTCTGCGTTCATTTCACCCAGCCCCTTGAAGCGACTGATACTCCAGGCACCCTCGCGGATCTTTTCCGCACGCAACTTGTCGAGGATGGCATTGAGCTCGCCCTCATCAAGCGCGTAAAACTTGCGTGGCGGCTTGTTCTTGCCTGCACCTGCCACATCGACCCGGTACAGCGGTGGCTGGGCAACATGGATATGCCCATGCGAGATGAGTTGCGGGAAATGACGATAGAACAGGGTCAGCAGCAATACCTGGATATGCGAGCCATCAACATCGGCATCGGACATGATAATGATCTTGCCATAGCGCAAACCGGACAAGTCAGCCGGACCATCCAGCGTGTGGGGATCCACGCCAATGGCCACAGCGATATCGTGCACTTCGTTGTTGGCGAAAATCTGGTCACGATCGACCTCCCAGGTATTGAGCACCTTGCCGCGCAAGGGCAAGATGGCCTGGTAATCCTTGTCCCGCCCCAACTTGGCCGAGCCACCGGCCGAATCCCCTTCGACCAGGAATAATTCGCAGCGCTCGGTTTCATCGCTGGCGCAATCGGTGAGCTTGCCCGGCAGCACAGCCACGCCAGAGGATTTTTTCTTTTCGACCTTTTGTGCATTCTTTTGTCGCGCCTGTGCGGCTCGGATCGCGATCTCGGCCAGCCTCTTGCCGAGATCGACATGCTCGTTCAACCAGAGTTCGAATGGAGACTTCACCATCAGCGAGACGAGCTTCAGCCCATCGCGACTGGTGAGCTTATCCTTGGTTTGCCCCTGGAATTGCGGATCAAGCACCTTGGCGCTCAGCACAAAGGTGCAGCGGCTGAACAGATCTTCCGGCAGCAGCTTGACACCTTTGGGTAACAGGTTATGAAAATCGATAAAGGTTTTGACCGCCTGGAATACCCCGTCCCGCAGGCCAGATTCATGCGTGCCACCAGCCAGCGTCGGAATCAGATTCACATACGACTCACGGCTGACCGGGCCATCCTCGGTCCAGGTCAGCGCCCAGGCACAGCCTTCACCGGGCGCGAAGGTTTCGTCATCCTCACCGATGTATTTTTCGCCTTTGAAGATGGGGATCAGCTGGGTATAGCCGGCAACCAACTCACCCACGTAGCCGGTAAGACCATCCGGATAGCACCATTCCCGCGCAATGAATTCACCGTTGGCCTGTTCAAGCTGCAGGGTAACAATCAAACCGGGCAGCAGCACGGCTTTGGATTTGAGCAAGTGTTCCAGTTCGCCAACGGGAATCGCCGGGCCATCGAAATACTTGGGATCAGGTGCAACAAACACGGTTGTGCCCGTATCCTTCTTGGCACAGGAACCCACAACCTTGAGCGGATCAACCACTTCTCCGCCACCAAATTCGATACGGTGCTGCTGCCCTTCGCGCTTGACCTCAACAATCAATTGCGTGGTCAGTGCATTGGTCACCGAGACACCCACGCCGTGCAAGCCACCCGAGAACGCATAAGCGCCGCCCGATTTCTTGTCGAATTTGCCACCGGCATGCAGTTGCGTGAATACCACCTGCACGGTCGGCACACCCTCCTCCGGATGGATGCCAACCGGGATGCCGCGACCGTTATCAGCAACCTTCATAGTCTGATTGCGGTACAGCGTCACATCGATGCGCGTGGCATGCCCGGCGAGCGCCTCATCCGCCGCGTTGTCGATGACTTCCTGACAGATGTGCAGCGGATTATCGGTTCGGGTATACATACCCGGCCGGTGTCTGACTGGATCAAGACCTTTCAGAACCTTGACCGAAGATTCGTCGTATTTGGGAGCAGCAGCCATGTTTCACGTGGAACGCGGAATAATCAGCCGGGGAGTCTAGGCGCTGTCCCTGCAAGATTCAAGACCGATTTCTCAAGCCCGACTCAGCGATCTTCGATACTGGATGGCCTCCGCCAGGTGTTTTGCTTCTACTCGAGCAGCACCATCCAGATCGGCAACGGTACGCGCCACACGCAAAATACGATGGCTGGCTCGGGCGGAAAGCCCGAGTTTGGCAATGGCTGCGCTGAGTAATTCACGCCCAGCTGAATCCGGCATGCAATGACTGTCGATTTCCTTGGAGCCCAGCGCATGATTGGCCACACCCTGTCGTTCGATCTGCCTGACGCGCGCCAGGCAAACACGCGTCTGCACTGTGGCACTGCACTCGCCATCGGCTACGGCAAGCAAGGTTTGCTCGGGCACGACCGGTACTTCGATCACCAGATCGATCCGGTCAAGCAAGGGGCCGGAGATTCGGCCACGATTGGCCATCTTCAAAATTGAACTAACAGGTAAAGATCTTACTTTCAGCGAATTACAGCATGTGAGCCTAACCGAAATTTGAATAAATTCTGCACTGTTAATCTGAATTCAATGATTAAACGAAGAGCCGAACAGCCTTTCGCCCTCTTGGACAACCCGATGGGAGGATTTGCCGGTGGCACGATGATGGATCAAAACCGATCCAATGACTGAGAGGCTATTTATATACTCAGAAGCTGAAAGAAAAATCTACAATCCATGTAATCATAATGAGAGATCCAGCATGGATGCCACGGTTCTAAATCTGGTTCGAGCTGAGCCTATAAAATACGCACAGAAAGCTGAGAAATTGCTACTTGATGCCGAAGCTCAGTTGGGAGAAGCAGCCATTCGTTACAGCAAGACAACCAGTCAGTACTGCAGCCAGGAAACCAAACTTGAGCAGGCTCGTGCTATCCATCGCGCCATCACGTCCATCACTGCTGGTCAGCGGGTCAAGTTTTCGGATGAAGTCACCTTGAAACGATGGCTCAGTAATACTTCCGTCTATCTCAGTACAAAGTAATCTCAATTAGATCGAATGGCAGCGAAGGAGACCAACCATGGAGTTGGAAATATTGGCTGGGTCTTGTGCCCCCCGTTGAAGCACCCTCCTGCCACCTATAATCCGGCAAAATATTTATCCGGCACATACACCTTGAATGCATGCGGCGCTATACAGGTATGTGAACAGATGTTTCTAACCCACCACTCCATAACAAGAGAATGACATGATCTCGAAGCTCGATCACTCACTCATACAGCACGCCAGTGATACTGACTATGTTGCATATCGCGTCGCTCAACTTTCGGCCAATGCTGCTGAGCTCGAAGCCCACGCAGCGCTTAGTGCTGCAGCCCGCCAGGCCCGCGCCGCAGCAGACGCCGCAGCGGCTTGGGCTGCACACCTTGCTCGTTGACCGGCAGATTTCTGCCTTTTCTTGCATTGTAGATCGGTAATCCCCCCATTTTTAGCAGCTGCCAAAAGTAGAGGTTATATAGCCAAAGCCAGCTTCTGTTTCGGCGTGATGCCTCCCAGTGCCATATTGGGCCGTTCATGATTGTAAGACCATAACCAGTTCGTCGCGAATTCCTGCACTTCAGCAATCGATTCAAACAGGTAATGGCTCAGCCAGTCATAGCGCGCCGTCCGGTTGTAGCGTTCCACGTAGGCATTCTGCTGTGGATTGCCTGGCTGAATATATTCCAACCGGATACCCTGTTTTTCCGCCCAGGAACGTACGGTATGGCCGATATATTCAGGGCCGTTATCACTGCGAATCGCCTGAGGTTTGCCTCGCCACTCGATGATCTGCTCTAGCGTCCGGACCACGCGCTCCGCGGGTAATGACAGATCAATTTCCATGGCAAGCGCCTCGCGATTGAAATCATCGATGAGATTCAGCAAGCGGTAGCTGCGACCATCTGCCAATTGGTCGTGCATGAAACCCATCGACCAGCGCGTATTGATATGCTCAGGCACCATCAGTGGTTCGGGTTTCTCTCGAACGATCCGTTTCCTGGGCTTGATGCGTAGGTTAAGTTCCAGTTCGCGGTAAATCAGATACACCCGCTTGTGGTTCCAGTGGTGGCCCTTGACATTACGCAAGTACAGAAAGCAAAGGCCAAAACCCCAGTTGCGCTGGTTATGCGTCAGCCGAACCAGCAGATCGGCAATCTCATCATTCACTGAGGCAAGCTTCGGCTGGTAGCGATAGCACGTCTCGCTGATGCCAAAGGCCAGGCAGGCCAGTCTGACGTTGATTCGCTTGCCGGTGCCCCCAATCGCAGATTATAAGTTGTTACCGGCTCCCTGCACGGACTAACCCATGCGGGTCAGTAGGACATCACCGTATACGCGCATTGCAAGGGAGTACTGTGGGACGTCTCCGAAGTGTTTAGCAACAGCGTCGTTCGCCCTCTTCGTAGCATCAATGACGGAGGCGCCCTCTTCCCAAGCTATCAGAAATGGATCGAGCCAGTTGTATGTGACTAGCACGTTGAGTGGCCAGGGTGATGCGATTACCGCCCGACTGCCCCCATTGAGAAGCTGCTTAGGCAGGCTGGTGGTCGAGTTGTCCCAGGGATTCTTGTCGATCCGCCCGCCACTGCACACAAAAAGAATGACCAGCTCGACTCCTGCGAGCGCGCTCGCCAGAGCAGAAGGTGCCTCCACAAGTTCTCCGTCATCGCGGATGCTATGCAGGTAGCGTCCGTCACTGCTGAGTCCCCCATGCGCAGTCACCACGGCGAGACCTGCATCCTTCATGTCACGCGGAAGCCGTCGGCCGGTGTCGACGGCAAACCCGAACTCCTCGAAGCTTCCGCTGAGACGGCTTAGCGCAACGTCAAGCGTCTTTGCGGAGTCAGCTTCGCTTGCCTCGACGCCATTGCGGTCGCCCACGTTCGGGCCATCTTCAAGCTTCGAGTCCAGTTCGGCGGAAATCCAAGCCTTGTAGCTCGTTTTTCCGGATCGCTGCGTAGCTCTCGCCGCAGCAAACCAGGTCAACGAAGGCACCGCTCCGATGGAACACTGCGCTCCTGCTAGGTAGCCCCAGCCACCATCGTCGGGCTGCATGACGACCAGGTTGGCAGTCAACTGCTGGAGCACAGGCTCCGCTACGACTATTAGCCTTTCGGCTCGTGGGAAGCGAACGTCCAGCCGCTCCATCGTGAGGTAGAAGATGTTGTTGCCGTCGCATCGGTCGACTGTTCCGTATTGCCTCGGAAACTCCACCAGCCAAGCATCAAAACGCTGCCGGAACGTCTGATCCTGCCGTGGCTGTTCTACTGCGCGAGCCTCCCGGTCTGCGACGTGCGTGACCGACAGTTCACCCTTATCGTCCAAGGCCATGAATACAACATCGCAGCCGGTATCATTGAGTTCAAAGGCGTATTGCGTCACCCAGTCCAGCGTCATCACAGGCGCGTCGGATGGGAGCTTTACGGTTTGGTCGGCAAGCAACTCGACCGCGAACGCCGCCTCGGAACTGACGATAGTGCCTTGAGGACCAACGTCCAAGAGACGTCTTGCCGCCAGCCCGATGTAGGCATAGTCGCGTGCGACATCCACAGCGAAGGCCGCGCGTTGCACTTCGTTGAACATCGCCAGAACGTCGTCGGCAGAGGGCTTCTCCGCAGAGATGGTCTTGATTGTGTTCGCGACCTTGTTCCCAACTTGCTGAAGCGCCGTTTCAAGAATCGCCCGCGTAGCCGGAGGCACTGTCCCGCCGACAGCTGCGACCTTGGCGGCCGCTTGGCCAAGAAGCACCGCGAGGGGAAACAGGCGGTTCCTGTCACCCAGCGCACTCTCGGAGGCCGCGGAAATTTTGGCGAGAAGCTCTTGCAGCTTATCCAGGGAGGCATTTTGAGCCTGCATGAGCTGCAAGCCAAGATCAGCAGCAACAACCCGAGAGTCGGTATCCGGGTCAAAACCTAGATCTCCCAGGAGTTTCTTCATCGCTGGAAAGAACTGACGGGAGAGGTCGAAGAGGCCAAGGTCTCGCAGGATGCGATGGATGGCATACACCTCCTGCCACAGGTCCGCTTTGGGGACAGTGACGTCGGTCGCGAGCGCGCAAGCCATACCCACAAGCGAGACGACATGGTTCCGGCAACGGTGATAGACGTCGGCAAATGCCGCCCACGCCAACCGCTGCCGAAGCGGCGAAGTCTGCCCCATCAGCAAAATCTGCGCGGCGAAGTCTCGTGCGCGCTGAAACTGACCTGCCGTTGCAAACTGCGCCGCAAGCAGTCGCATCAAGCGAATGTCGTCATCGCGCTCCCGCGTCGCGTGAGGACACACAGCGCAAGCGATAAAGACAAGCTTTTCTATGAAGACTAGGTCAGTGTCCTCTCCCTCCTGTCCGCTCGTTCGTTGAGCCAGCTGCCCGAGTGCGTCGACAACATCGTCCGGAGACGCGACGATAAGCTCTCGAGGGATGATGGTCACACCGGGCTCACCCCCCCCGATCCCACCCATCCAGAGAAGAGCGTTGGCTATGGAGGTTGTTACTTCCTCGTTAAGCAAGTCGGCTTTGGTATCCGCCGGCATCGCCATCGACGGTGGCAGTGCGATTCCGCGTTCTGCCAGGTCAAGCATGGTCAAAGCGATGAGAGGGACACCTTGGTCGCCACAGGATTCGACGGATAGGAGCGTTGTGAGGTTCGACCGGACGCCATCGTCGGCCGGATAACGAGCCAAGAACTCGAATGCGGATTGAAAGAGTCCCCGGTAGTAGTCGCGCTCTTCGTTTGGCACCAGCTCCCGCAGCATCATTGAGCGAATGGAGAAAAGCAGAACTTGCGTGGCTTGCCTTCCATAGGCTTCGGACGTCGTGATGATGCTCGCAGCGTCGGCCGCCTCTCGGAACCTGCCGACGCTCATCGCGTGTATCGCACAGCACACGACCGCAAGTTCCCACCACTCCTGACCCAAAGACCGAGCTACTTCGATGGCCGCGTCGTAGCTCGGCTGAAATGCCGACAGCCGTCCCTGCAATTCCAGATGGTGTGCAGTGAAGCCCGCTGTTGTGAATCGATGCTGCTCACCAGATCTTGCCTCTTGGCAGTTCATCAGAAGCCGACGGTCGCGGTTTTCTCGCAGTCGCTCAGAGCCCGGCACAAGCGCTTCCAACCGAGCATCGAATTTCGCGATGCGGTCGTTGTCTTCGAGCTGGGTGGCAACTTCCAGCCCCTCTTCGAGCCAAATGTAGTCAACGATACCGTCAGGGTCCTCAGGCAACAGCTCCTCCGCTAGGTCCTCGTCGCCGGCCTGAACCGCGATTTTGGCGACCTGGATAGCGACTTCTAACGGAAGCGCAGGCAGATGGGGCTGTAGTCGCCTGAGGAGAACTAGGGTGTTACTTTTTTGCCCCGTTCGGTTCACAAGCTGGACGAGCGTGTGCAGCTTGGTCCCTTCAGAAAGGCCCAATCCATCAAGCTCCGTCATCACTTCTTCAAGCCGACCTTGAACCGTCATTAGTACCCAGCCCTCGGTGCGGGCTGCGAGCACCTCCTCCATGTCGTTTTCATAGGTCAATTCGAGGACATAGCAGCCGTCTACCGACAGAAGCTGCTGCTGATTTCTCGGCTTATGAGCGGGAACTTCCCGCACGTGCACCATGGCATAACAGTCCATACGTTGGAGAGTTGGGACGAGCTGGCGACACAGCGACGTCACATGAGGCGTCCAACGATCCTCAGGAAGTCGCGTGGCAGTTGCCCCGAACGCGACTGGAAAATTGACAGTGTGGTCCCGAAAGCGGCTCGCCTCGGCGACTGCGATGAGCCTGCGTAGGCCCTGTTCCTCCACGATGGGAATCAAGTCTGCGACCTCGAGCGAGGGAGCATTCAGCACCCGGATGATACGCCGTAGAACATTCTCCTCCTCAATATCGACGGGATGTCCGCGCAGTTCCTGGGTTGCCCTCAGCAATGCTGAGAACACTGTTTCCTCAGTGACCGTCGTCGTTTCCGCTGGCGGCAGAAGGATGGTGGCGCCTCTGAAGACACGATGCCCGTCTTTGTCGGTTGCCCCGAATAGGAGGGCTGCCGTGATGCGACCAACTACCTCTCGCAAAGAGCCTCCTATTACGAGGTCAGCGCAGCCCAAGTCGAAGCCCTTTTCGAATAGGACTGCCGGGTCAAAGCCTTGCAATGCACGTACTTGAGCTTCTTGTTCGCTCACCTGAATTTCCTTGTTGTCTTGTTCAAGTCTGCTTTGTTGAGTGTCACTTTCGAGTGCAGAGACTCTCTGGGCCCGTGCACGCAACATCAACCAACTCCTCGGCCGTTGCTACTGGTCGCTGACCTGCATAACATCGTCGATTGGAGCCAGTTTTGAAGGTTTCCGTTGCGATTCAGATGTCACCTACAATCTTAGTCTGAGCAGATAAAAGGGCTACGGCACTGTATTGATCGATTCCTGCTGTTAACAATTCCCTCGAGAGGGACAGTTTGCAAGCTGTGCCTGCAAATTTCCTCCG
This sequence comes from Formivibrio sp. oc-25, assembly GCF_055810895.1. NCBI lineage: Bacteria > Pseudomonadati > Pseudomonadota > Betaproteobacteria > Neisseriales > Chitinibacteraceae > Formivibrio > Formivibrio sp. oc-25. Next base: position 27,333 of record NZ_JBVVOL010000025.1, read on the forward strand.
CAGCTTCGCGGCTCCGGCCGCATCTCACGTCAAATGTTATGCAGTAGTATTCGGAGACTTCAGTTGACCGAAATTGAGATGAAGTATGGCTTTCCTCTCTTTGCCAAGCCATTATCACTCGTCAGCCTTGGTAAGAACGAAAAGCTCGTTATCTCTGACATATGGGCCTTCTGGGATTAGCTCTATGACAAAGGATGGCCGCCACTTTGGTGTAAATCCACTCACATGAAGTGCTTCCGCGCTCATTGCGGAACATGTGCCCGCCTCGGGGGTTCAAGCCCAGTGGCTAACTGGGCGCTTTATTGTGAATGGAGTGAAACCAGGAGACTGACGTTCCTGCCTGTAAGGGCGTGCAACTAATAGGCACAGTGAGCAGCCCTTGTGCGCTAACTACGGCGGTCTCGTTGCCTGCTCGACTTTCCGGGATAGAGTTCTGGCTGAATGGGCCAATCGTCGAGGTTTGACTCTAACTTTGATGAAATTTCTGGATAACTTTGAAGATGGCCAACGATAGCGATTAATCTGATCTGGGGTGCAGCGGCATGCATGTTGCGGATGGCCAAAGTAGCCGCATGGACACGGATTCATTGCCGCCAGCAGCTGGAATCGTGCCGGAAACTCGGCCTGGTGTGCCGCGCGGGAAATCAGGATGCGGCCATTTTCCATCGGCTCGCGCAACACTTCGAGCACCTTGCGCTCGAACTCCGGCAACTCGTCCAGAAACAGTACGCCATGGTGCGCCAGTGATACCTCTCCCGGTTGAGGAGTGCTCCCTCCCCCCACAAGCGCGACGGCCGACGAAGTATGGTGCGGCGATCTGAAGGGACGCCTGCCGTATTGCCGGACATCCAGCCCGCTCCGGCTCAAGGATTGCACCGTGGCGGCCTCCAGCGTCTCCTCGGCGGTCATCGGTGGCAGCAACCCTTGCATGCGCTGGGCCAGCATTGATTTTCCGGTGCCTGGCGGGCCGATCATCAGTAGCGAATGGCCACCTGCCGCCGCAATTTCGAGTGTGCGTTTGGCATGCTGCTGCCCTTTGACATCCGACAGGTCGGGATAGGCTGCAGCAGTAGCCTCCGGACGATATTCGGCGGCAGGTAGCGGCTCGACCAGAGCAAGATGGCGGCACACCGACAACAGGTGATCTGCTGCCAGAATGCGTGCCTGGCCAACCAATGCGGCTTCGGGCGCACTGGCGCTGCTGATGATCAGGGTGCGGTCGGCCCTGGCAGCAGCAATCGCCAAGGCCAAGGCACCGTGAATTTCCCGCAGCTCACCGGTCAATCCCAGCTCGCCGGCGAATTCATAATCTGCAAGCTTGTCCGTCGGCAGCTGGCCGCTGGCTGCCAGAATCCCGATCGCGATGGGCAGATCAAAATGTCCGGCCGATTTGGGCAGATCGGCCGGAGCCAAGTTGACGGTGATACGCCTGTTTGGAAATTCAAAACCGGCTACCATAAGAGCCGCACGCACCCGATCACGCGATTCGCGTACTTCTGCCTCGGCCAGGCCAACAATATTGCAAGCTGGCAGACCATTGGCCAGATGGACTTCCACTACGACAGGATCGGCCGCCACACCGTGCAGTGCGCGGGATTGCACGATGGCAAGCGTCATGTCATTTCAATCCCAATAAAAATATTTCATGAAGTTTATACACCATGAAAGCATAAAGAGCGAGACATGACAAAAGCAGACTTGATAGAACCAAGACTGCCCGACTTTCGCAATGTCGGGGTCATCGCCCGTGCACTGGTCGGGGTCAATATCGGCTTGATGTTTCATCTGCTGATGGTGGTGCCTGACTGGGCCAGCTGGCTGGAGCAACTGTTTGCCGCAGCGCTGTGGTGCGAGCCCATGCTGCTGCTTGCACTGGCTATGCTCGCACTCCTGTCGCCATGGCTGGCACGCCAGCCTTACCATCATGGCGTCGTCCTGTGTGTGCTGTTGGCCATGTCCAGCGCCTGGCTGGTCCGCCTGCTGTATGGCGATATCACCGAATCACTGATGCAGCCCTTGCCGTGGCGTTATGAATTTGCTGCCGGCTTGACCGCATTCGGGCTGCTGGCCTACTACCGGCTCTGGATGCGCGCGCTGTCACCACGGGTGAGCGAAGCCCGTCTGGCTGCGCTGCAGGCACGCATCCGCCCGCATTTTTTCTTCAACAGCCTCAATGCCGTACTGTCATTGATCCGGTCCGATCCGCTGCGTGCCGAAACCTTGCTGGAAAATCTTTCCGACCTGTTCCGCGTGGCCATGGGCAGGCAGCAGGGGCTTTCCACCCTGGCACGTGAAGTGGAGCTGGCACAAGGCTATATGGAAATAGAAAAGGTCCGGCTGGGTGAGCGCCTGATACAGGAGTGGTTTATCGACAATATGCCGTCCATGGCGGCCATTCCGCCCTTGATTTTGCAGCCACTTCTTGAAAATGCTGTCTATCATGGAATAGAGCCCTCGCTGACACCGGGCGTGATCCGGGTCAATATTTTTCAGTCACGCGACGAGGTTCACATAGATATCCGCAATCCCTTGCCAGAAAAGGGGGGCGGAAAACGAAACGGAAACGGCATGGCGCTGGAAAACGTTCGGGAGCGCCTGCTTTTACATTTTGATGCGGCAGCCATGCTGACAACCAAAGTCCTGGCGGACCAGTTTCTGGTCCATATCGTGCTGCCTTATCAGGAGATTGCCGATGCAAAAACCACTGCGCATTTTTCTGGTGGACGATGAAATGCCTGCCCTCAATCGGCTGAAGGATCTCTTGGCCGATTGCATGGAAGCATTTCCTCACGAGATAGTCGGCACGGCAGCCAACGGCATGACGGCATTGGCACAGCTGGCCGACACCCACGCCGATGTGGTCATTCTCGATATCCAGATGCCGCAGATGAGCGGCATTGAAGTCGCCCGCCGCCTGCTGGGTCTGGCACACCCGCCGCTGGTCATCTTTGCCACGGCGTTTGAGGACTACGGCGTGGCCGCCTTTGATGTGCGCGCCGTGGATTATCTGCTCAAGCCCATTCGCCAGGAACGTCTGCTGGCAGCACTGCACCGGGTCGAGGAGCTACGCCAATCCCGCCCCACCAGTGCCGGCGCATCCAACGGTGCCCGCACCCATTTCAGCGTAACGGAACGCGGCCGGGTCCATCTTATCCCGGTCAGTGATGCGATCTATCTGAAGGCCGAGCAAAAATACATCACCTTGCGCACCCTTTCCCGCGAATACCTGCTGGAAGATTCCCTGACCCATATCGAGCAGGAGTTCGGCTCACGCTTCCTGCGCATTCATCGCAACTGTCTGCTTGCGCGCGATGCCATCGCAGGTTTTGAACGTGAGGTACAATCCGGCGGAGAAGCTCGCTGGGTCGCGGTATTGCATAATCTGGCGGAACGACTGCCGGTAAGCCGACGCCAGCAGCATGTCATCAAGGAATTTGGAAAGCCACTTCAGGATGGATAGTTTCAGCATTACCACCCCTTCACTACTCTTCCCTGCCGTATCGCTGCTGTTACTCGCCTATACCAACCGGTTCCTGGCGATCTCCAGCATCATCCGTCAATTGCACGATACCCATCGGCGCGATCCCAACGAGAGCATCTTGCGCCAGCTGGACAATCTGCGCCGTCGGGTCTGGCTGATACGCTGGATGCAGGCGGCAGGCGTGGCCAGCCTGCTGTTGTGCATTGTTTCAACGGTAAGTTTTGCCCTGAACGAGGCTTTTGCCGCTTACCTGCTGTTCATTTTCAGCCTGGTGCTGATGATGATCTCGCTTGTGTTGTGCCTGGTGGAAATCATGATGTCCGATGCCGCACTGAATGTCCTGCTTGCCGACATCGGCATGCATCCCGTCGGCGAAAAGTGATTGCGATTCAAGCCAGCAACACCACTACCCACATCAATACCAGATTGATCAGGCATACCAGCTGCGCGGCGCTGCCCAGATCCTTGGCTCGCTTGGCCAATTCGTGATGTGCCAGCGAAGTATGGTCGACAGCCGCCTCAATCGCCGAATTGAGCAATTCCACGATCAGTGAGCCAAGATGGCTGCCGATCAACACCGCCCGCCCCCAAGCCGGCAGTGGCAATACGATACAGGAGATAGCGCCGGCAACGGCCAGCAAGGTGACCTGGCGAAATGCAGATTCATTGCGCCAGGCGGCAGCCAGGCCATCCAGCGAATAGCCCAACGCATTCAGAATGCGCCGCAATCCGGTCTTGCCCTTGAACGGGCTTTCCGAGCCGGAGCCGTGTGGCATTTCAGTCTTCATAGATATCCGTATAGCTGGTGTAGGAAGTCAACAACATGACCGGCAGTGCTACCAGCAAGCCGAGCATGAACGGCAGCATGGCCAGTGTCAGCAGAAAGATTCCGATAAAGCCCATGATCAGGATCGGACGCCAGTTGCGCCAGAAGCCCAGAAAGGACAAACGCAAGGCATCGCGCGCCGACAAGCCGTGCAGCACCACAAGCGTGGGCGCGAAGAAATAGGCGCTGTACACCATGGAGATACTGGAAAAAAACATGAGCAGGAATGGCCACATCGACAGCAAGCCACGTTCCTGCAACAGTTCCGGCGTTGGCTTGGGCATCAAACCCAGTTCGAACGAAAAAAACATGAACGCCGCCAGCACGACAATCACCGCCAATACGCCAGCAATATAAAACAGGCCGATTTTCAACAGTTCAACCGGCTCGGAAAAGGTGCTGAACAACTCCATCAGCACCGGCGGCTGCTGATTGTTGACCGAATTGCGCGCAATCCGGACCAGCCCTCCCACCAGCAAGGGCAGCAGCAGAGTGCTCAAAAACCAGCCGATGACGGGGATGGATGAGCCCAGCAAGAACGCCATGGAGGCGACCAGCGTAATCACCATCCACTGCAATGGCGCACGCAGAAACAGGACAAAAGCGTCGTTGATCCACTGCCAGCCACAGCCGGCACTGCAGCGCTTGGGCTCGATATCATTGTCGATGACGACTTCAATTTCCTGCATGGCACACGCTCTCAAGGGCAAATGCGTTAATGCTAGAAACCACCGGGCATTCTGGCAAGCAAAAGAGTTTGCCCGGCGAAGATGAAGAACAAATAACAAAAGGCCGACAGGTCTCCCCATCGGCCTTTCGCAGGATCAGATCAACGATCAGGCAACTTGCTTGACGGCTGCACGTGCGATCATGATTTCTTCGTTGGTCGGGATGATCCACACAGCGATCTTGCTGTTGGCTGTGGAGATCTTGCGCGGCTCGCCCGAGCGCTTGGCGTTGGCTTCCAGATCGATCTCGATGCCGAGCCAGGCCAGTTGCTTGCAGACGTCGGCGCGAACGATGTCGTCGTTTTCACCGATACCGGCCGTGAACACCAGCGCATCGAAGCCTTCCATGGCGGCGGCCAGCGAAGCGGCTTCACGCGAGATGCGATGGCTGAAGAAGTCGACGGCAGCCTTGGCGCGCGGCTCGGTCGAAGCATGCAGTTCACGCATATCGCTGGAAATGCCGGACATGCCGAGCAGGCCGGATTTCTTGTAGAGCAGGTCTTCGATCTGCTTGGCATCCATCTTCAGATGGTTCATGCAGTGCAGGATCACGCCGGCATCGATCGAGCCGGAACGGGTGCCCATCGGCAGGCCATCGAGCGCGGTGAAGCCCATCGTGGTGGCTTGGCACTTGCAGTCCTTCAGTGCGGACATCGAAGAGCCGTTGCCCAGGTGGGCAACCACGGTGCAGCCCTTGGCAGCCTTGGCGTCGAGTTCCGGCAGTACGCTGGCGATATAGGCATAGGACAAGCCGTGGAAACCGTAGCGGCGGATGCCTTCCTTCTGCGAGAACTCGTACGGCAGCGCGTAGAGCTGGAACAGTTCCGGCTGGGTGGTGTGGAAAGCGGTATCGAAGCAGGCCACTTGCGGAACGCCCGGCAGCAGATCGCCCAGGATCTTGATCGGGGCGATGTTGTGCGGTTCGTGCAGCGGAGCCAGCGGGATCAGGGCTTCGAGTTCCTTGATCACTTCCGGAGTGATCAGAACCGGCTCGGAGAACTTGGTACCGCCGTGCACGACACGGTGACCAATGGCAGAAATCTTGCCGCCTTCGGTCTTGTCCTTGAGCCAGTCGAGGATGTGATGCAGCGAAGTATCGTGGCCCTTGGGCTTGTCCGCCGGCAGCTTTTCATTGGCAATCTTGTTGTCGGCGGCATCCTTGGCCACAAAAACCGGATCAACATAGATGCCGTCGATCTGACCCTTGTACAGCATGATCGGATCAGCAGCAGCAGCTTCAAACAGTTGGAACTTGATGCTGGATGAACCAGCGTTGATGACAAGAATCAGATCTTTCATTTTCAGACTATCTTCCCTGAACGGTTAGCGAGGGCATCAAGGCCAACAGGCCCATCAAATGCCGTGCGTTTGGATCATCCGCGTGGAGGCATGCACGGGATAATCAATACATTTCTGGCCAAAAACACCAGTCTGCGCAGGCCAGGCAAACCCGAACCTTGCTTGCACCACAAACGCTGTACAATCTGCCTCAGAAACAGCGCCGAGTCATTGGGCGTAATCACATAAGCCGGACATCAGGCAGCCTGCGATTATAGGATTGCCGCAATGCGCTGCAATGCAACAAATCACGCTGGCGCGTAGTTTACCGGCCGGTTTCTGGCCAGGATTTGGTTAATATCAACGCACGACTTGATCCATGACGCCAATTTATACCACCCACCTGATTTGCGCCCCCGAACTGGATAAAGCCGGCGCTGCCGCCACGCTGTTGGTTCAGACCGGTGAACAGGTTGAAGCCGACACGCCCTTGGTGCGATTGCACGGCCCGGATTGGCAACTGGATATCTGCGCGCCAGCCGCTGGCCTGATCGGCGAAATTGCCATTTCCATCAGCGACCGAATCTGCAGCAATGATTTGCTGTTGACCATGGAAATCGAAGAGCAGCCGTTTGTCCTTTTTCCCATGCTCGATACCGAACCGGTATTTGCACCGGCCTGCCAGCTGCCCTATTGCGCGACCAAACCGAACGCCAGCCACGCTCCCCTGCAGGTGTTGCCGGAAGCCGCCAGCCTGGCCGGACAGCTGGGCGTTGACCTGGCGGAGGTTAAGCCGGGGCCGGATGGCATGCTCGACAGCGAAGCGGTCACCGCACATGTGCGTGACATTCTGGTGCGCTGGCGCAAGCTTCGTCGCCTGTTGACGGACTGAAGCTGATGGCACGGTAAGCCTCGCGCATCGCGGTTATAATCGTTTCAACCCTTCAAAGTTATCCGGATACCGACATGCTGCGCCATCTCGACTCTTCTTCCCCCGAATTCCAATCCAGCCTGCAAGCCCTGCTGGCTTTTGAAACCTCGCAGGATCCGCAAGTCGAAGCGCGGGTTGCCGCCATTCTGGCCGATGTCAAAGCGCGCGGAGACGAAGCGGTCGTCGAATATACCCAGCGCTTTGATCAGGTAGCCGCGCAGAGCATGGCTGACCTGGAGCTCTCGCAGGCCGAACTGAAGGCGGCTTTTGAGCGCTTGCCCGTGGTGCAACGCAATGCACTGGAAGCAGCCGCCGAGCGTGTCCGCCGTTACCACGAACACCAGAAGGCCAGTTCCTGGCAGTACACGGAAGCCGATGGCACGGTACTCGGCCAACAAATCACACCCTTGGACCGGGTCGGTATCTACGTGCCGGGCGGCAAGGCCAGTTACCCGTCCTCGGTCTTGATGAATGCCCTGCCCGCACACGTAGCCGGCGTAGAAGAAATCATCATGGTGGTGCCGACCCCGCGTGGCGAGAAAAACGATCTGGTGCTGGCAGCGGCCTATATCGCCGGGGTATCGCGGGCCTTCACCATCGGTGGCGCGCAGGCCGTCGCGGCACTGGCCTACGGCACCGCATCGATCCCGCAAGTCGACAAGATCACCGGGCCGGGCAACGCGTATGTGGCTGCCGCCAAGCGCAGCGTATTCGGTATTGTCGGCATCGACATGGTTGCCGGCCCCTCGGAAATTCTGGTGATCTGCGATGGCCTGACCGACCCGGACTGGATTGCCATGGACCTGTTCAGCCAAGCCGAGCATGATGAAATTGCCCAGTCGATCCTGCTCTGCCCGGATGCGGCTTTCATCGACCGCGTTGCCGCCAGCATCGACCGACTGCTGCCGCAGATGCCGCGCCAGGACATCATCCGCGCCTCGCTCACCAACCGCGGCGCTCTGATCAAGGTTGCCGATCTGGAAGAAGCCTGCCGCATCGCCAACTGGATCGCACCCGAGCACCTGGAATTGTCGGTAGCCGACCCGCAAGCCTGGCTGCCGCAACTCAAGCATGCCGGCGCCATTTTCATGGGCAAGTTCACCTCGGAATCACTTGGCGATTATTGTGCCGGCCCCAACCATGTATTGCCGACCGCGCGCACAGCCCGCTTCGCCAGCCCCTTGGGTGTCTATGATTTCCAGAAACGCACCAGCCTGATCCAGGTTTCCGCGGCAGGCGCGCAGCATCTGGGCAAAATTGCCTCGATTCTGGCGCACGGCGAAGGGCTGCAAGCGCACGCGCGATCAGCAGAGCTGCGCCTGGAGCAATAACAGACTATCCTAATATTGACCAGGATGGCAGGTGCCTATCCGCATGCATGACAGGGTGGTGTATCGATGAACAAGCTTCGCAGGTATCTTTCCTTGCCAGAACTTGAGGTAGACATGGTTCTGGCCAAACCCTTGATCCTGTCCGAACGCGGACGAGTCACCCTGCGCCTGCCTGCCGGCCATCTCCTGACGGAAACCAGTCTGGCGCAACTGGAAGCACATCACGCCGAATATGCCTGCATTGAGCTTGAAGACCTCCGCACTGAGGAGGAGCGTTTGCAGGATTGGCAGCAACAGGAAACCAGACTGCAACAGATTTTCCGTTTTGCTGATCTGGGCAAGCCGGAAATCCATGCGTTTTACAACGCTTTGCTGACTTACCGCAAAGGCTGCTGAGCATGACGATCACGCCCGATGCCGTCCTGGCCAGTCTGTCCAGACTTCCCGCGTTCCCGAGCATTGTCTTGCGCATTCTGGAAACGCTGGAGGACGAAAACTCCAGCATCACCGTGCTGGTCAATCATCTGCAACGTGATCCGGTCATTGCCGGCCACGTACTGTCTGCGGCCAATCGCTCGTCGCAACATGGCCATCGCAGCATGGGCGGCATCTCGGCTGCGGTGTCCTTCATCGGCATGCGACGCGTGCGGGAAATTGTGCTGGCCACCAGCCTGGTCGATCTTTCCAGGCAAACCCGCAATAGCCGGTTTTTCTGGGAACACAGTCTGGCGGTAGGCATCTGTGCCCAGGAATTGGCGCGCGAATTCTCGCTGAATGTCGACCATGCCCTGATAGCCGGCCTGCTGCATGATATCGGCAAGCTATGGATGTCCTGGCTCCATCCGGCGCTACACCAGCAAGTCAGCGACACCATAGAACAGCAACCGCGGCCGCTGTGCGAAATCGAGCAGCAAATTTTCGGCCTGGATCACTGTCAGATTGGTGAGCTGGTTTCCCGGCACTGGGGCCTGCCGGCGGAAATCGTCGAGGCAATTACCTGCCATCATCACCCCGACAATCATCCCGAACTAGGCAAGCTGGCAGCGCTGACCCATGTGGCAGAAGCAATCAGTAACGGACTGGATATTCCCTGGCGCGACGACAATCAGGTCAATGAACTGTCCGACCATGCCTTGCGCGTGCTTGGCCTGGATTGGCAAGCCGAATCAACCAGCGATCTGCTGGGCCGCATGGATGCGCGGTTCCATTTCGCCAAGGCACTCCTCAAAACATAGAGGGCCAGCGGGGATCACCCGCATGGCCCTCCATGCCTGGACAAATTTCGTTTCAAATCCGCCTGAAACCTGCAAGCAAGCGATGGGCGGGTACTTAGCAGGATGGTGAAAAACCAAACCCCACCTTCGGTTTTTCACCCCTGAATTTCAAAAAACTGCTTCCTCTTCAAAATCAGCCTGATTTTTCGTCAAATCAGAC
>NZ_JBVVOL010000026.1:0-32897 GCF_055810895.1 Formivibrio sp. oc-25
TATGTGGGTTTGTTTGTGGTGTTGCTGATTGTGACCTATGTTCCGGTGGTGTCGTTGCTGCTGCCGTGGCTGGGCGGTTTGGTATCCGATGCGCAGATCTGTGCGGCGACGTCGCTGTTCTGTAGCTGATTGTTTCTGGCGTTCTTAAGAGCCCTGCCGGTGAAAACCGGCAGGGTTTTTTGTATTCTGCAGCATGTGCCTGGATGACATGCAAGGAGTAGCGATTCATGCGTTTTGATCATGGACTGCGTTTGAAGCCGCTTTGGTTTTTTATTGCCGGATTGGCAACAGTATCACCGGTTGCGGTCGGCAGTATTGCCAGTTGCGTCGGTATCGTCGGGGATGCAGAGCGACTTGCTTGCTATGACGCGGCTGCAGGCAGACAACCGTCTGCAGCATTGCCGCCCGCAGCGCAGGATGTTTTTGCGGAGACTCCCGATACGGTATCGGCTTCAACTGTGCAGGGTGTCGATCATGTCGGGAAACGTTGGGCATTTGATTCGGCCCACGACGACGATCTTTTCAAATTGCGTCGATACCGACCCATCTATCTGCTGCCAGTCACCAAAACCAGCCGGCACAACAGCATGCCCACCTCGCCAAGCTCCGGCCATACGCTGTCTGCGCCGGTTGATCTGGATAGCGTGGAGGCAAAGTATCAGATCAGTTTCAAGACCCGCCTGCTGCGTGATATCTGGGGTGACAATGGCGACTTGTGGTTTGGCTATACGCAGTCAGCGCGCTGGCAAGTCTATAACCATGGACTTTCCGCGCCATTTAGGGAAACCAACTATGAGCCAGAGGCCATACTGGTTTTCGAAATGGATCAACCGGTTCTTGGCTGGCGTGCGCGCATGCTGGGGGTGGGAATCAATCATCAATCCAACGGACGGTCACTGCCACTTTCGCGGAGCTGGAACAGAATTGTTGGTGAGGTGGCGCTGCAACGCGGTGATTGGATACTTGCCATGCGCCCATGGTGGCGGATTCCCGAGCGCGCGAGCGAGGATGATAATCCAGATATCAGCGATCACATCGGCCGGGCAGAGGTTGCGCTCAGCTATTTGCACAACGGCCATCAGCTCACATTACAGGCGCGTCACGGTTTGCGCAGCGGCCCGAATGTTCATGGTTCTGTCCGCCTAGGCTGGTCTTTCCCAATTGCAGGTCGATTGAAGGGCTATGTTGAATTGTTTTCGGGATATGGTGAGAGTCTGATTGATTACAATCATCGCCAAACGATGATTGGGGCTGGTGTTACATTGTCTGAGTGGTAGTTGAATTATTAATTAAAATAAAAGTAATTTAAATGAAAGAATTTATGGGGATTATTAATTTCATCCTGATTTTTACTTTCTATATGGCTTATGCTCGTAATTTGTTGCAAGTTAGATACGCATTTATTGGGTGAAAATAAAAAATACCAGCCAAAACAAATATCTATATCGTAGTATGAATATGGATTCTGAAGTTTCTCAATTGCCTTATTGTTTCCATGTATTATCAAGGCGGCTTGGGATATCTGAAAATTAGCAATTAATTATATAGAGAATAAATGGCTAGTGCCTGAAATGCTTAGGCTCTGTTGACGTTTGATTGTTTTTTACGCAAGCCCGCCAACTTGCTGGGGCGAGAAGCCAAGGCAAGCAATACTGGTGTATTGCGAGCATTGGCGACAAAGCATCCGACAAGATTGGCGGACTTGCCCTTCGGGCGGCGGGGTCTTTTGCTCCATTACGGCGTTATTTCTCACTTGCGGTACCCGTACCGCGGCCTGGGAAATGCCTTGTACTGGAGCAAAATACCCCAGCCGCGTAAAAATTAATCAAATGTCAACAGAGCCTAATCAAAGCCGCGGGCTGGTCAATATTGATGATCGTATCTGGGTGAAAATGGTATTTGGAACAGCCGGGTCAATGCCGTGGAGATTGCAATCATGACGGATGGACAGCTCGTAGCCATAGCTGGTGCCAATACGTTGTTGCGCGACAAAAAACGCTGCGACTTGCGTGGCAAGCTTTCACTGGCACATTTGCCGGCCATGCCGCAGATCATGGCAAGGCTGCTGGATCTTTGTCACCGGGATGACCTGAATCTTGGAGATCTTGCCACGCTGATCAGTCGCGATGCCGGATTGGTGACGCGCATCTTTGCCATTGCCAGCTCCGCTATCTACCAGCGGCGGTCTCGCCCGGTAACGCTGGAACAATGCTTGTCCCTGCTTGGCGTGAGCATGGTCAAGATTGTTGTCATCAATGAGTCGGTCATGCAGGCGTTCAGCCGTTTTACCGTGCTGCGCGAGGTCGATCTGAATCGTTTCTGGGCGCACTCGCTGCGCTGCGCGTTGCTGGCACGAGAACTTGCCCGCAAAACCGGTTATGACAACCCCGACGAAGCTTATCTGGGCGGCTTGCTGCACGATATCGGCCGCTTGGCGATGCTGGTGACCGCGCCTGATGATTACAAATTGATCTTCCGGAAGTATGCCGATGGGGATGAATTATGTGCACTGGAGCAGGAGCAGTTTGGCCTTAATCACGCCGAGGTCGGTGCGTGGCTGGTAGAGAAATGGGCACTGGATTCCTTCCTCGGTGATTGCGTGCTCTATCACCATGAGCCAGCCGAGCGCATTGTTGCAGCACCCGCATTGGTGAAGTTGGTGCTGCTGGCCAACCAGTTGGTCGGCCAGCAAGAAGCAAAAGATGCGAAACCGGATTGGAATCTGTTGTTGCTGTGCGGAGTTGCCGTCAAGGAGCCACAGACATTGCTCGACACCGTCGAGCGCGAGCTGGCAGCAATTGCCGATCATTTTGGCATCAAGCTTGCGGTGGAGCCGCCGGAGCCGGCAACGCCTGTGATGCAGACCGAACAGCAGGCCAAGGATGACATGCAGTTCGCCACACGCATCCAGGATATCCTGCTGGTTAACAAGGTGCTCAGCGATGCCCTGAAGGTAGAAGGGCTGGAGTTTTCCTTGCAGGCCATCGCCCTGGCCATGAAAGTGCTGTTCAATCTGGATGCGATATTCTGTTTCGAACGTACGTCAGCCAATGCCGAATGTTTCCGGGCCAAATCGCTGGGCCGGCAAAGCACCAGAATTTCACAGCTTGAATTCGTGCGTGGCCGCAGTGCATCAATGCTGGCTCGCTCACTTGATCTCGGGCCAACGCTCTTGTTGCCGGAAAATAGCGGTTCCCAGATCATTGATGACCAGATTTTGCGTGCGGTGGGCGGGGTAGGGGTGTTGCTGTTGCCGCTGCGTACCTTGTCTTCCTGTGTCGGGGTTATGGTGGCTGCCATCACCACGGCCGAGCAGGTTGCGTTGCTGCAGGAAAGATTGCCATGCCTGGCGCATTTTGGCCGGTTGAGTGCCGAGCAGCTCATTGCTACGAACAAGGCCAGCTTGCTGGCACAATCCAATCCAGACGCTGCCGGCATCAAGCAACGGGTGAATACCCTGATTCACGAAATCAATAATCCGCTGACGATCATCCGCAACTACCTGACCGTGTTGGAATCAGAGAATGCAGGCAAGGGTTCGGCGCAGCCCGAGTTGGCCATCGTGCGCGATGAAGTCGAGCGAATCAGTAAAATGCTGCGCGCGGCACGCGAAGATTCGAATGGCAGCTCCGGCGGCGTGGGAAAGGTCCAGGTGAACCGCGTGATTGACGATCTGGTTACGCTTTTCCGAGGCTCCATTCCGTCTGCAAACAATATGGATATCCGCGTCGGTTTGAGCAGCGAGCTGCCGGAAATCGTTTCGGATCGTGACAAGCTCAAGCAGTTGCTGGTGAATCTACTCAAGAATGCGGTGGAAGCCATGCCCAAGGGCGGTAAGCTCAGGCTGACCTCTGCGCCATGGCATGGTGGCGACGCCGGTTTGTCCCATATTGAAATCTGTGTCGAAGATACCGGGCCAGGCTTGCCCCAACATGTTCTTTCTTCCATGTACCAACAGGTGGTCAGCAAAAAAGGTGGTGAGCACCAAGGGGTGGGGCTGGCAGTGGTCGGCCAACTGGTGCATGAGTTGAATGGACTGATCAATTGTCGTTCTGATCAGGACGGTACGCGCTTCCAGATACTGTTGCCGGTGGTGCGTCAATGAATTTTTCGCTGATGAGTTCCTATCTCGCACCGCCAGAAGCCGCCAGTCCAATTGCCGTGGGTGCCGTCGTTGCCGGTGCACGCCTGCTGGTGGTCGACGATGAACCCCGGCTGCGCGATAGTGTTGCCATTCTGTTGCGCAGCCGCACCTATCAGGTAACGACTTGCGAGAACATGCAATCTGCCTTGGCTCACCTGATGGCGGGTGGCGTCGACCTGATGTTGCTTGATCTGCATCTGGGCGAAGTCAATGGACTGGACTTGCTGGCAATGATACGCCGTGCCGGCATCGATACAGCTGTGCTGGTGGTAAGTGGCGATGCGGCCATCGATTCCGCAATCGGGGCCTTGCGTCTGGGCGCAAGCGATTACGTGCGCAAACCGTACGAGCCGGAAGAGTTGCTGCATCGGGTCGACATGGCCTTGCAGCGACGCAATCTCAAGCGCACCAATGCGGAGATGGCGCAACAATTGCATCATTCCGAACGCCTGCATCGATCATTGGTGGAAGCGTCTCCCGATTTGATCTTCACGCTGGACGAGAACAGCTGTTTCACTTTCATCAATGATCGCTCCCAGGATCTTATTGGCTGTCATCCCGATCAGTTGCTTGGCATATCCCTGTTTTCGCTGATTGTTCCTGCCGATGTCGAGCGCGTCGAATATGCTCTGGAACGTGTCAAAACCCAGCACATGATCGAATTTCGCGTGGTCAACCAGAGTGATGAAACACAGGCGCGCTACTTTGAAGTCAATCTGGTACCCATCACGCTGGATTTGGTAGGTCCACCCGGCGCGATGTCACGCAAGAGCAAGATCTATGGCGTTGCGCGTGATGTCACCGACAAGAAGGCCACCCAGGAACGGCTGACTTACCTGGCTTACCACGATGTACTGACAGGTTTGCCGAACCGGGTGCTGTTCCGGGACAGGCTGGGCCTGGCGATGGTACAGGCCCGTCGCAGTGGGGCCAGAGTGGCGGCCATGTTCATCGATCTTGATCGCTTCAAGCTGGCCAACGATACGTTCGGACATTTGAAAGGTGACGAGCTGCTCAAGCAGGCTGCGCAGCGTCTGCAACAGGCATTGCGGGAAACCGATACGCTCGCCCGCGTGGGCGGTGATGAATTCACCGTGTTGTTGCCGGATTTGCGCAGCCGTGACGATGCAACCATCGTCGCTTCAAAGCTGGTCGGCGCCGTAGCCAAGCCGTTTGTAATTGACGGTTGTGATGTCTTCCTGACTGCCAGTATCGGAATCGCGGTGTATCCCGATGACGGGGGAGATATCGAAACCTTGCTGCGTCATGCAGATATCGCGATGTACGATATCAAATCGCAAGGGCGCAACGGATTTGGCTTTTTCCTGCCCATCATGGATGAAAAATCCAGCCGCCGGTTGAGTCTCGAAGGTGAAATTCGGCGAGCGCTGGAACAAGGGCAGTTCGAACTGCATTACCAGCCGCAGGTCGATACCAAATCGCGCCACATCATTGGCCACGAGGCGCTCATTCGCTGGCACCACCCCAGCAAAGGCTTGATTTCGGCGGGTGCCTTTCTCGATATCGTTGAAGAAATCGGCATGATGGGGCCGCTGACCTACTGGGTGATCGAACGTGCCTGCCAGACAATCAGTGCCTGCAGGCAATTGGGGCGGCCACTGGCGCGCATGTCGGTCAATGTGCCGCCCGAGGTGCTGGCGGAGCAGGATTTCTGTGTGCGTCTGGTCGGGTTGCTGGATAAATACGCAGTGCCGCATAAGACATTCGAAATTGAAATCACTGAAAATGCCTTTATTGCCGATCCTCAGGTGATTGCGTTGAAATTGTCTGGTCTGGTGGAAAAGGGGATACGCGTTGCAATCGATGATTTCGGCACGCAGTATTCCTCATTGAGTTATCTGCGGCACCTGCCGATCACCACGCTGAAGATCGACCAGTCATTCGTGCGGGAGATCGAAAAGGGGCGTGAAGATTCGCCCATCGTGCGGGCGATTGTCGCGATTGCCAGCGGCCTGAATCTGCATGTGATCGCCGAAGGAGTGGAAACCGATATTCAGGCGGCTTACCTGGCCAGTCTGGGCGTGGATGAAATGCAGGGCTATCTGTTCGGCAAGCCATCCAGCCGCGTTGCCTTTTCCTTGCCCGGGCACGGCCAGATCAATTAGAACCTGTTTACGCCCTGTCGCGAGAGGCCGTCAGCGGAGTGAAGAGGTTCTTGGGTTTTAATGAATCAGACCTCGATGACCTTTTCCGCGGCCGCCTGGGCTTCGACTATGCGCAGCATGTTGCCAATCTCCCCCACCGCCACGCTTTCCATCAAACCGTAGAAATCCAGACAGGTGCGGCAGGCAATCAGCGGTACGCCGACCGCAGCCAGCTCAGTCAGCTCCTTCAGGCAGGGCGATCCTTGTGCAACCAGTTTGACACCTGCTGCATAGAACAGCACTGACTGCGGCAATTGCCCCAATTCCAGCAGCGTGCGGAAATAATTGGTTGCCAGCTTGTAGCGCAAGGCTTCATCAGCATGGCCGAGGCCATCATGGTTGACGATGATGGCGGTTTGGCTGAATTCGTTGTTCATCTGCTATTCGCTTATGGCTGGACATGGACATTGGCGGGGCCGGCCTGCAACTGCCCGATCACCGCAGCTGCATCAAAACCCTGCGCATGGAACAGTGCCAGTACCGATTCCACTTGATCCGCTGCAACAGAAGCCAGCAGGCCGCCACTGGTTTGCGCATCTGCCATGATGCGGCGCAGCCAGTCTGGAACTTGTTCGTCGAAATGCACCTCCGCACCGAAACTTGCCAGGTTGCGACCGATGGCACCGGGGCCGATTCCCTGTTGGGCAAATCCGGTTGCGGCCGCCAATAGAGGCAGTTTGTCTGCGTGAATCTCGGCGTGCAAACCGGCGCCACGGCAGATTTCCAGCAAATGGCCCAGCAGGCCGAAACCCGTGACATCGGTCAGCGCATGCACACCATCCAGCGCAGCCAGGTCGGCACCGACCTTGTTCAGTTGCGTGGTGGTATCAATCAGTTGCCGATAACCGTCGCTATCCAGTACGCCTTTTTTCATCGCGCTTCCCAGAATACCCACCCCCAGCGGCTTGCCCAGGATCAGTACGTCGCCAGCCTCGGCACTGCTATTGCGCTTGACCTTGTCCGGATGCACCAATCCCAGTGCCACCAGGCCATAGATGGGTTCCGGCGCATCAATCGAATGGCCACCTGCCAGCGGAATGCCGGCAGCTGCGCAGACACTGGCGCCGCCTTCCAGGATTTTCTGGATAGCCTCGATCGGCAAGGTATTGATCGGCATGCCCACAATGGCCAGTGCCAGGATCGGCTTGCCGCCCATGGCGTAGATATCGGAAATGGCATTGGTGGCGGCGATGCGGCCAAAGTCATAGGGATCATCGACAATCGGCATGAAGAAATCGGTGGTTGCAACCAGCGCCTGTTCATCGTTCAGGCGATAGACCGCGGCATCGTCGGCAGTTTCGGTGCCTACCAGCAAATCGGGAAACATGACGGTTTGCGGCAGGGTCTTGAGCATGTCGGCCAGCATGGCTGGCGCGATTTTGCAGCCGCAACCGCCACCGTGGGATAATTGGGTCAGCCGGATTTCGTTCATGACAAGTCCTCGGTTTGATTTTTCCAGCATTATCCCGCATTGGAAGCCACGTGAAAAACCAGCTTGCCTCGCTTGCCGACCTCGATCGGTTCGATTGCATCATTGATGTACGTACGCCATTGGAGTTTGCCGAGGACCACATCCCGGGGGCAATCAATGCCCCGGTGCTTTCCAATAAGGAACGGGTGCTGATCGGCACCATGTACAAGCAGGTGTCGCCATTCGAGGCAACACGCTTGGGCGCGGCACTGGTGGCCAAGAACATCGCACACCATCTGCAGACGATCTTCGCCGACAAGCCGCAGAACTGGCGGCCACTGATCTATTGCTGGCGTGGCGGCAAGCGTTCCGGCTCGATGACGGCATGGTTCAACCTGATAGGCTGGAAGGCACGCCAGCTTGAAGGCGGCTACAAGGCATATCGCCAGCAGGTACTGCTGGAGCTGGCCAGTTTGCCGTCTCGCTTCACTTACCGCGTGCTGTGCGGGATGACGGGCAGCGGCAAGACACGTTTGCTGCAGGCATTGGCCCAGTGCGGCGAGCAGGTACTGGATCTGGAGGATCTGGCCAAGCATCGTGGTTCCTTGCTGGGCGCCTTGCCCGGTGTGGCACAGCCGAGCCAAAAGGGTTTCGACAGCCTGTTGTGGCAGGCATTCAAGCAGCTTGATCCCGCGCGGCCGGTATATGTCGAGGCAGAAAGCAAGAAGATCGGCCTGCTGCAATTACCTGATGCCCTGATGCAGGCGCTGGCGCAGGCGGATTGCATCCGGGTGGATGCCTCACTGGAAGACAGGGTGGTTTTTCTGTGCGAGGACTATGCTGCGTTGTTTGATCAGCCCGAATGGTTCAAGCAGCAGCTGGCACGCCTGACGGAATTGCACGGGCGCCAGACCATCGTGCACTGGCATGCGCTGATCGATGATGCCGACAAGCCGACCCTTTTTCGCGAACTGATCCTGCAACACTATGATCCGGCGTATCAGCGCAGCGGCCATCACCTCTATCCTCGGCTGGCCGCAGCCCAAGCATTCGATTTCCGGCCCTGTTCGGCCAATCAGGCTGAAGAGGCACGTCGCCTGCTGGCAACTCTGGCTGAAATTCAGCAGCCGTAAATGCAAAAAGGCCCTGCGGTAATTTACCTGCAGGGCTTGACTCATGCGGGTAACAATTATTTGACCAGGGTGTTGATATCCGCCGCCCGGCCATTGATTTCCAGGTGCAACTGCCATTCCTTGCCGCCATGCGGGCATGGGGGCAAGGTCACCTGGGCTTGCCATGTGCCGGCCTGATTGGCGACGAGCGTGTAATTATTCGGCCCCATATCCATTTTGGTCATTCGCCACACTGCCCGCGCTGCGGCAATATTGCCACTGACATCAAGCATGAAGGGCTTGCCGGGTTCCAGTGGAATATCGCTTTTGACCTGATAGGATTTGCCACCGATGGCAAAGCTGCAGCCATTGGCGAGTTCAGGGCAATCAAGGGTGACATCGGTTCTGGATTGGCCGGTCCAGGCGTACCACCAATCCTTCTGGTCGGCCAGAATCGAGAAACTGATCACGATGGCTACCAGAAAGGTGAAGGCGATGCGGGCTTTGGGGTTGTTTTTGTATTGCCGGAATTTTTCAAATGGCACGATATAAGTTCCTCGGGTTATTCCCAGCAGGCGCGCAGCATGGCAATGCCGTGCGCACCGTGCTGATGTGCGGTTTCAATATCTGAACGCTGCATGCCGCCAATGGCATAGATGGGGAAGGGCCAGCCACAAGCCGCCAGCTCTGCAAAACCTTGCCAAGTCAGCGGTGCTTCACCAGGATGCGAGCGTGTCTGTTTGACATGCCCAAGTACTGCATAGTCGACACCCAGGCGCATGGCGGTTTCCAGCTCGCAGCGATTATGCGTGGAGGTTCCCACCCAGTCGAGCCCACGTGGTCGTTGCTGCAGCATGGCCAAGTCGCGCGCACTCAGGTGTATGCCATCGGCACCGAGCTCCAGCGCCAGATCGGTATGCCGGTGCAGGATCAGTGTGCCGCGATGGGCCTTCATCAATGGCCTGACCTGCAACACCAGTTGCCGATAGGCGGGGATATCGAGTTGTGGCTCGCGCAAAACTAGCCGGATCGAACCTTGCGACAACCGCTGCTCCAGCCGCTGCAGGAAGGTTGTCACCCCAAGTTCCGCCACATTGGAAAAGGCCAGTATGTCGGGTTGTGCCAAACCGCGCAGGATCGGGCCGTTGGCTGGCAGGATGGGCGAAACTTGCAGTGCTCCGGGCATTTGCCATGAAAAAGACTGCTTTTCATGGGGGTGCGGGGTGCCCTCCCAGTCAGTCACACGGAAAAAATGCAGCCTGACGGTGGCGTGGGCGTAGGTAAAGGTTTGCACCAGCCATGGGGTGGCGGCAGTAATGGTAATGCCCAGTTCTTCATGCAGCTCGCGCCGCAAGGCACACAAGGCGGTTTCGCCGGCTTCCAGCTTGCCGCCAGGAAATTCCCAGTAACCGGCATAGACCTTGTCTTCCGGGCGGCTGGCCAGGAAAAAACTGCCATCAGGCCGGATCAGCACGCCTGCGGCTACATCGACAATCTTGTTGGACATGAGTGCAAAATTCCAAAAACAAATGCGGCCGTCAGGCCGCACCGGCTGCCATTACAGTGGTATGCATGCTTTTCCAAGTCCCGGCGGAGCCGGGCTTGTCATGCATCTGCTTGGGTTGCAGCCTCTCATTTATTTCCACCCCTTCCGTCCCCTCCTTGAGGGGATACCTTGCTGCGCAAGAGGGGTTTGCAAAAATCAGATGCGGCCCGTAGGCCGCATCTGATCAAGCATCAATAACCTTATTGCACTTTGGCCTTGCTGCGCAGGTCGGTGACCAGTTTTTGCAGCATCTGGCTTTGCAGTTCCTTCTGGATTTCATCCTTGACTTCATCATAAGCCGGGCCTTTCAGATCACGCACGTCTTCCAGCTTGATGACGTGGAAGCCGAACTGGCTCTTGACCGGGGCATCGCTGATCTTGCCTTTGGTCAGTTTCACCATGGCTGCAGAGAATTCCTTGACGTAATCGTCCGGGTTGGACCAGCCCAGATCGCCGCCATTGGCGCCGCTGCCCTTGTCGGTGGATTTGGCCTTGGCCAGATCTTCAAACTTCTTGCCCTTTTTCAGATCGGCCAGAATGGTTTTGGCTTCGGCTTCGGTGGCTACCAGAATATGGCGGGCGTGATATTCCTTCTTGCCGGCAAATTGGGCTTTGACTTCCTTGTCGTAGAACGCCTTCATGTCGGCGTCTGCAATCGGATTGGCCTTGAGGTGCTCATTGATATAGGCACCGAACAAGATCTGGGTGCGTGCCATTTCAAGCTGGCTCTGCACCTCGGCATTCTTGTCGAGACCCTTCTTCATGGCTTCCTGGAGGATGATCTCGTTGCGGATCAAGTCTTCACGCAGCTTGGCGCGCAATTCGGGCGTATCCTGCTGGCCACGTGCTGCCAGTTGCTGAATCAGGTAAGTCATCTTGGCTTCAGGAATGGTGACACCGTTGACGGTGGCAACATCTGCAGCAAAAGCCGTTGCAGTGAACATCAGGGCCGAGACTGCCAGTGCGAGACATTTTTTTTGCATGTTAACTTCCTTGGGTTAAAACTCGTCCGGAGCAAGTGCTTTCAGGCTGAGTGCGTGGATACGCCGGGGTATGAATTCGGCAAGCAGGTCATAGACCATGCGGTGTCGTTCAACGGGCCGCTTTCCGGTAAACGCTGCGGAAACGATCAGTAGATCAATATGTCCGCCACCACGATTGCCCGCATGGCCAGCATGGCTGGCGCTATCGTCATGCAGGGAAATGTCGATGGGTTGCAGTGGTGCCAGTTTGGCCCGGATTTCATCGAAGAGTTCAATCATAGCAGAGGCTGTTGTCCGGGAATGTGCGTTTCAGGCCTGGGAATCGGTTTTTTTGCCCGGTTCGATATGGCGTGCCAGGTAAATACTTTGCAGGACAACAAAAACCAGGGTCAGGGCCAGTGTGCCAAATACCTTGAATTTTACCCACAGATCTTCGCTGAACTGAAAGGCTACAAACAGGTTAAGGCAGCCCATGATGATGAAAAATACGATCCAGGCCTGCATCAGTCTTGTCCATACCATATCAGGCAGGCTGATCTGGGAGCCCATCATCTTTTCAATCAGGTTGATGTCCTTGACCCATTTGGTGCCGACGATAGCGAGCGCAAAGAACCAGTACAGCGCGGTAGGCTTCCACAGGATGAAGGTCTTGTTGTGCAACAGCAGCGTGGCGCCACCCAGCACCGTGATCATCACCAGGCTGACCCACAGCATGGTGTCCACTTTGCGGTGACGCAGCCAGCTGTAAATGACCTGGCCAAAGGTCGCTACGATCGCCGTGCTGGTAGCGGTGTAGATGTTGCCAGTAATCGAATAAGCGCCGAAAAAAAGCAGGACCGGGAAGAGATCGAACAGGAATTTCATTGAGCTTGCCACCAAGAGATTGCGGTCATTATGCAGCCGAGTGCGGCAAGGCTCAATATGCAGCAAGGGTCAATGGATAAAAATATGCCAAATCCTCCGGGCTTGCGCATGTCGCATTATTGCAAGGACAGACGGTTGTTGCGGCGGTATGCTCCGGTTTCAGGTTTTTCCAGGATGGATTCACCCAATATGAGCGTTGCGACAACCGCCGACAATACCCAGTTCCGGGTGCTGGGGGCCATCAGTGCCTCCCACTTCATGAATGACATGCTGCAATCGCTGATCGTGGCAATTTATCCGCTTCTGAAAGGCAATTACCATCTGAGCTTTGCCCAGATCGGACTGATCACGCTGGCCTATCAGTGCACGGCCTCGCTGTTGCAGCCGATGGTCGGGTTGTATACCGATCGTCGCCCACAGCCGTATTCGCTGGTCATCGGCATGAGTTTCACGTTGTGCGGCCTGTTGTTGCTGGCGCAAGCACATACCTTCGCCATCATTTTGCTGGCGGCGATGCTGGTCGGTGCCGGTTCATCGGTTTTTCATCCGGAATCCTCACGTGTGGCGCGCATGGCTTCCGGTGGCCGGCATGGGCTGGCGCAATCACTGTTCCAGGTGGGAGGCAATGCCGGTACGGCTACCGGCCCGCTGCTGGCCGCACTGATAGTCCTGCCGCTGGGGCAGGGCAGTCTGGCCTGGTTTGCGCCGGTGGCACTGCTCGGCATCTATGTGCTTTGGCGCGTTGGCAACTGGTATGCGCATCAGCACCGCAATCAGGTGCGGCGCGCAGTAGCCAAACCGCCGCTCGCACGCAAGCAAGTATTGTGGCTGGTGGGCTTGCTGATGTTGCTGGTGGTATCCAAGCACCTGTACCTCGCCAGCCTGACCAGTTATTTCACCTTCTATCTGATGCATCAGTTCGGCGTGTCTGTCCAGACCTCGCAGCTGTACCTGTTCGTGTTCCTGGCTGCGGTGGCGGCCGGTACCGTGCTGGGCGGGCCGATAGGCGACCGGATCGGCCGCAAGCGCGTGATCCTGTTCTCGATTCTGGGCGTCGCGCCGTTTACCCTGTTGCTGCCGCATGCCAACCTGTTCTGGACCGGCATACTTGTGGTACCGATCGGCTTTATCCTGGCATCGGCTTTTTCGGCGATTCTGGTCTACGCACAGGAGCTGATGCCGGACAAGGTAGGGATGGTGTCCGGGCTATTTTTCGGGTTTGCTTTCGGTGTGGGTGGCTTGGGTGCAGCCAGTCTTGGCAAACTGGCCGATCAGGCGGGGATCGAGTTCGTCTATAGCGTGTGCGCCTGGTTGCCACTGGCCGGCATTCTGGCGCTATGGTTGCCCGATCTGAAAGCGCTGACGAAGAAACAGGCAGCCTGATTCATGCCGGCATGGCGGCCAAGCAACAGAATGATCGGATTTGCTGCAGTCATCCCGCATGCAGCAACCCTTCCGCCAGGGCCAGCATGGCCAGTGACTGGCCATACGAGCGTTGCTTGATCGGCACTTGCGTATATTCATGCAAGGTTTTGAAGACCGGGGTGCCTGATGATACGTCGGCCAGTTCCCCGTCCGGGTTGATACGCTGCAACACTGCGCTGAGCGCATGGATGCCTGCCTCACGGTAGCTGGCATCGAGCAGGCCAAGTCGCACCCCTTTGAGCAATGCACAGGCCATGGCGGCTGTCGCCGAGGCTTCCTGATAACTGGTCGGGTCATCCAGCAGGGTATGCCACATGCCGTTGCCGGATTGCGTGGCCAGCAGCGCACGGCAGTGACGCCGATAGTTTTGCAGAAGCAAACGCTGTGCCGGGCCTGGCTCGGACAGTATTTCCAGCAGTTCCACCGCGGTCAGTGCAGCCCAGCCGTTACCACGGCCCCACAAGGCGCCGGCGAAATGGTGCCGCTCGGCAAAGTGCCAACCGTGCCGCCACAAGCCGCTGGCCGGCTCGATCAGGAACTGCGCGTGCAGCGAGAATTGATAGTGGACCTCATCGCACCAGTCTGGCCGCGACAGAAGGCGTCCTGCCTTGGCCAGGAAAAGTCCGCTCATGAACAGCGTATCCACCCATAGCTGCTGTTCATTGTTGCGGGTGGCGGTGGTGTGGGTGAAACCGCCCATTTCCGTGCGGATCAGATCGTGCATCAGCCAGTGGCCGTATTCTTCGATCAGGGGCAGCCAGCGTGGATCGGGCCGGACCTGGTACAACGAAACCAGGGTCAGCATCGGTGCTACGTGGTTGACGTTTTTGATTGCCGCCTCGGCCACATGGCGCTCATACCAGCCCTGCAGGTAATCCAGATAACGCTGTTCGCCGCTGGCCTGGTACAGGCGCCAGATGCCATACAGGCCAACACCTTGCGACCAATCCCACAGTTCGATCGACATGTCGGAGCCATAGGCACCGATTGATTTCAGGTAGGCATCATCTTCCCGGATCGCAATGATGCCTTGATAGAGTGCCTGCAGTTTTTCGCTGAGCAGGGTCGGGTTCAGTGACGGCATGTTGATATTCCCGTGTTTGAAAGCGGCGGTTCATGATCTGACGGCCTGCACGCTGCAGATCATGAACGACCTCTACCGTGGTGGACTACAACTTCCAGCCGGGCAGCCAGTCGCGAGTGTTGTGCAGCATCTGCTCGAACAATACCCTGGCATCGCCCATGTCGATATTGACCAGCGGATCATTGACGAAGGCCTGGAATGCCAGTTCCTTGTCGCATTGCAGTGCGGCCTGCAGCGTGGTTTCCTGATTCTGGATATGGCGCATCACGATGGCATGCAGCCCTTGCGGCAGGGCGCCGGCGAATACCGGGCGCACGCCATCGCGGGTGAAGCTGGCATTGGTTTCGACCACGGCTTGCAGCGGCGCGCCGGCCAGTTGGCCGACGTTGGGCAGGTTGACATTGGTTACGAAATCACCCAATCCCAGCAGGGCTTTCATCTGCCGCACGCCTTCCTCGCCACTGGGCATCAGCGTGGGTGCTTCCTCTGCGCTTACCAGGCGTTTGGCCTGTTGTTCGAGCTTGTCGCGATTCTGGATGCGCCAGTCAACCGGTGTCAGGCCAAAAGCCCAATCCGCCACGGTTTGCGGATTCTTCAGGTACCAGGATGCGGGCATGAATTCGGCCAGGTGCCGATCACCGGCTGCCGCAATCAGTCCAAAGCGGCGGAACAGATCAAACTTGACCCGGTGCCGCGAGCGGAACACCGCATCCTTGGTCATCCAGTTTTCCAGCTCCTTGTCCTTCCAGCCGTCGGTGTAATGCTTGTCGGCGAATTCGCGATAGAGCGGGAAAAGATCCTGGCCTTGCCAGGATGCCGCATCCAGCCAGGTGAAATGGTTGATGCCCAGTACGTTGATCGAAATGTCTTCGCGCGGCGGTGTGGGCTCGCCCAGCATGTCATTGATGGCGGCGGCCAGCAGTTTCTGTGTGCCAAACACTTCGTGACAGCAGCCAAACGCCTTGATTTGCGGGAATACTGCGTACAGAACCCGCGTGCACAGCGCCATCGGGTTGGTGTAGTTGATGACCCAGGCATCCGGGCAATATTGGCGCACTGCCCGTGCAAATTCCGCATAAATCGGCAGGGTGCGCAGCGCCCGCAACAGGCCGCCGGGGCCAGCGGTATCGCCTACCGCCTGGTAGATGCCATGTTGCTCCGGCGCATGCACATCCGAGCGCATTTGCTCAAAGGTTCCGGGTACGATCGACATGACGACAAAATCGACGCCTTCCAGCGCCTCGGCCAGGGTGGCGGCAGCACGGTAGCGCCATTGGCTGCAGGATTGCGGCAGTGCTGAGATCTTGTTGCCGATCAGGGCGTTATCCTGTGCCGCTTGCTGGTTGATATCGTACAGGCGCACCTCGCCGTGCATGTGCGGCTCCAGCGCCAGATCGCTCATCAGTTTCCAGGCCCAGCCACGTGATCCGCCGCCGATATAAGCAATCCTGACGTCGCGGGCGATGTCTCCATTTGTATTTTTCATTGGTTTTCCCTTTTGTAATGGTTGGGTGGGCGCTGGTCGTAAATGCAATCAGGGGGATGTGATCCCCCCGATTTGCTTATTTGACCCGGCGCAGTTGGGCGTTGGTGTCATCCACCAGCATCTTGGCGGCTTCCTGATCGCTGATCTTGCCCAGGGCGAATTTTTCAAAGACTTCGGCAATCCAGGTCCGGATGCGCGGGGCTTCCACCAGCGGGGAGGGCACGTCGATCTTGGCTTGGGCAATCTGGTTCATGGCCGTGGTTTCCAGTGGCGTGAACTTGCCAGCCTTGATTTGCGTGTCACGGAAATCCCGGCTCATGGAAACGCCGCGTACCGTGCCGAGGATCTGGGCCGCTTCGGTTGAGTTGACCATCCAGTTGACAAATTTGGCGGCCATTTCCGGATTCTTGGAGGTTTTGCTGACCAGAATCATCTGGGCCGGGCGGCCAAAATAGCCGGAATTTTTCGCGCCGGGCAGGGTCGGGAAGCTGCCAACGTCGAAGGTCATGTTCTTGGCTGTGCTGATGCGGGTTTTCAGGACCGAATCCCAGACATAGCTGCCGGCAAACTTGCCGCTGACCCAATCCGGCAATTGTTCAACCGGGGTTTCCATATTGCCGCCGGCAGTGCTGAGGCGGTATTGATGGGTCGAGATCACATGCTGATCGACCATGCGCTTGTAAGTCCGCACCCATTCCAGTGCTTCATCCTGGGTAAAGGCAACCTTGGGCTGGTTGGGGTAGATCCAGGGTTTGCCGGTTTTCTGGTACATGTAGGCATGGGCCACCATGGCGGCATCGTACAACTGGCTATCGAGCGGGTAAAAATCCTTGCCGAGTTTTTGTTCGAATACCTTGCCTGCGGCAAAGAATTCATCCCAGGTTTGGGGAAGCGGCAGGCCTGCCTTGTCCCACATGGTTTTGTTCCACAGGAAGATACGGGCCGTGTACGAAGTCGGCACCCCGTTGAGCTTGCCGTTGACCATGCCGTTCTTCCAGGATTCTCCGAGGAAAGCATCGAGCTGGATCTGGCCTGATTTTTTCAGATCGGAAAAGCCGTTGCCTTCTCTGGAGAATTGATAGATCCAGGCCCAGTCGCTCTGGATGATATCGGGCTCGACACTACCGGCAATCTGCACGGCCAGTTTATCCACGTAGCCCTGGAATCCGCCGTATTCCCCCTTGATGGTGACACCGGGATTCTTGGCTTCAAATGCCTTGATGGCCGCCAGCGTAGCCTCGTGCCGTTCACCGCCGCCCCACCAGCTGAAACGCAGCGTGGTATCCGCCGCCCAGCTGCCCTGCGCCAGAACGCCCAGCGCCAATGCCATGCTGCCAAATTTCTTCGTTACGTGTCTCACGGCGGATCTCCTCGTCAAAGAATTATGAAAATCTTCTGAACTGCGGTGTGCTTGCTGCGTACTGCCATGGATTCCGTGCTTGGTGCTGGCTGCTTTCATGTGGCCATGCGTCGGGGTGGTAATTCCATATACGGAATGGAATTTCTTTTACTGAAAATCGTAAAGCTGGTATTAGGTTGTCGCAATTAACAAACTACACAAATGCGGTTGTGAAATTTATCAACTTGCCGTTTGATCCCGATCAGCCAGGCGAGTCGGTTGTGGGGGCAAGGCAAGTATCCTGATGATTGGAGAAGAAATTTCCGATAATTTGAAATTTATACGTAAGCTTGTGCGAATTTATCGATCAGCAGCCCCGGGTTTCTGACTTCTGTGTTACCGGCGGAGGCAGTATATTGATCATGTTTTTTGAAATCTGAAGCGTAACGCTACAAGCGAGGGCTCGTGATGCCTGTTTATTCAGCCAGTTCTGAAAAATCGACCGCGCCAGCACTGACCAAGGGTTTTGCCATTCTGGATCTGGTGGCCAAAGAGCCTGGCTTGGGTTTTGCGGCGATCCGGCGCAGGCTGGATTTACCCAACAGCAGTTGCCACCATCTGATCAGTACCCTGTGCCAACTGGGCGCACTGCAGATGCAGCCCGACCGCGGCTATGTGTTGGGATTACGCCTGTTCGAACTGGGAACTATCGCGGCCGGACAGCGGCGACTGGAAGAGCTGGCCCTGCCTGCGTTGAAAGAATTGGCACACGCAGTGCAACTGACTTGCCATCTGGGCGTAATGGAGGGGGCCGAAGCTGTCTATCTCTCGAAGATCGAAGGTAACAGCCGTATCCATATCAATACCTGGCCGGGCAAGCGGCTTTCACTGCACAGTTCATCGCTGGGCAAGGTGTTGTTGGCCTGGTTGCCGCAGACCGAGCTGGAGGACAAGCTCGGTACGATAGTCTGGGAGCGTAAAACCGCGCGGACCATTACTGATCCGGAGCAATTTCATGATTGCCTGCAGGTCGTGCGCCAGCAAGGATGGGCCCTGGACGATGGTGAGGATATTCCCAATATCCGTTGCGTGGCTGCACCGGTCCTTGATATGAAAGGCCAGGTGGTCGCTGCGATCAGTGCAGTCGGTACCGTACTTGATCTGGAGGAATCACAGATCGAAGCGCTGGCCGCTCAGGTCTGTGCCGCAGCACGCGAGATTTCGCTAAACCTGGGTCATCGTCTTTAACCTTGCATCAGCTCACAAGTTCTGGCCCAGCCGAAAATGTGCCTGCAGCTTGCAGGCCAGTTCATCGTCTTCCAAGGGGCGGCGCTGGGTGTTTTCCAGATAGATCTGCCTTTCATTGGCCGGCATCAGGTAGGTTTTGTGCCAGAGAAAATAATCCGGGTTATCCCCGAACATGCGGATGTATTTGCGCAGGGCATCGAGCGAATACAGGGTGCTTTGGACGTTGGTCAGCCAGTCGGCACTGAAAAAATTGCGCCATTTACCATGTTCGGACTCTCTCATCGCTGTCAGGGTTTCCTGGTAGGCCCACATGGCTTGCGAGACACGCACAAATGCCTTGGGATGCTGGCCGCTTCGATGCGCCTGGATGCCCAGACACAACAACGCCAGTCCGTGGCAGCCGCTGTGGTGCAATCTGGCCTGGAACAACAGAGAATCCCGGAAAAATTCTGCCTGTTCAGCAGGCAGCTTATCCGCAAGCTGGCTGCATTGCTGCAGCAATGCATGCAGCCGGGGCAGGGCAGGGAGACAGCGATCGAGAAACCACTGTAGCTGTCCGTCAAAGGTCTGCTCGCCCGTTGCCCAGCGCAAATCGTCCGCCACCTGGCTGCACTCGCCACGCATCAGATGACCAGCCAGCGAGCGCGCCGGATGGTGATAGAACTCATCACCGGCTTTGTCATCGGCATGCGGCCCGTATTGGATGGCTGCGGCAAAATACTGGCGCAGGCAGCGTTCTGCTGTGTCTGCCGCCGCGCTGAAATAGCGGCTGGCAAAGGTTTGCGGGTAATTGCCGGCATCTGCGCTGCCATTCAGCCAGATGTCACGGATCAGCCCCAGTGTGTAGAGATGCGGCCGGATGTTGCCGCAGTTCACCAGCAGCAGATGATCCGCTCCGCCGGTAAAGGCGCTGGTCAGCTCACTGGCGATCAGTGTGCTTTCCACAGGCAGCATGACCAGATGGCTTGAAGCCTGCAGATCGTGGAAGGTGGCGTGGTAATAAAGGCCGTGCGGACCTTGATCCTGTTTGTCGGGCAAGGCCGGGATGCGCTGATTCTGATTGCCCTGACGGCGCGACACCATGCGGCCATAGCCGTTGTCGGCCCAGATCTTGGTTACGCCTTGCGGGAAGACCAGATGCCCCTGGCGATAAAGCTCGGTCAGCTCTCCATACAGATAGCTCAGACAGGGCGGGTTTTCGATCTGCGCGCAGAGTAGATCATGCTGGCGCTGGATCACCTGGCTGATCAGCGCGCCGCGTTTGGCCGGTGTATCGCAGCCGGGGTCTTGCTCCCAGAACGGACAATCCCCCTGGCCGCGAAAACCGAGCGTCCAGATAACCTTCTTTTCACGCTGGCGCTCGATCGCTTCCTGCCACAACGCTTCGAACAATCCGGCATGTTGCGTGTAGCTGGGTACGGTATCCGGGTGGGCGCGCAGGAACATTTCCGCGCCCAGCGGTTCGGCATGATGGTGGGTGATGTACAGCCCCATGTCGGAGGCCAATTGCCAATGAACGCCATGGCGGGGCAGGTCAGTGCCGGGGATGACCAGATTGCCGCCACAACGCAGCAGGGTTTCAAATACCGGCAGCCAGGTCGATGCAGCCGGCGGGTAGGTGTCGGACCAGCCGATCAGACAGACTTCATCATTGACGAACCAGCCGCGATAGCGCACCCGTCTGGGGGGTGAATGGTATTCCCTGCATGGGATGGCCACAGCACTGCGTGCGGCAGGTTCCTGTTCGCACCAGAACCAGAAAGGATCAATGCCCAGATAGTGTTCGCTCAAGTGCAACAGGCCGTAGATCAAACCCAGGTCATCGCCCCCCTGCAATTCCATGACCGGTCCGTTTTCTGTCGGTAAAAAACGCAGGCAGAACGCTTCTGGGGCAAGGGTGTGCGCAGCAGGGGCGTAAACGATGCGCAGTTGAGCCTGTTGCAGGGTGCCAAGGTGGGCATTTCTGCCAAAGACCTTGCTGAAATCGCGCTGGAAAATCCGCCAGGCATGCTGCAGGGGAAGGCTCGGACAATCTGGCAGGCCAACCAGGGTGTCGGCATGCAGGATAAAGTAATCCGGGTTCATGGTTCGGCTGATGCAGGTAATGGACTGAATGCCATTTGTACGCGGACTGTGGCAAAAATACGTGTAACGCCTGGCCAGTTTTTGAGCTTGGCTGGCCAGGTTGCAATGTCCGGACGAGGTGTTGCAATTCAGACTGTCCGGACTGGATTGTTGGCACGAAAACAACCGTACTCCTATACTGTGCAAGCCACGTTTGCCATGCCGACACAAAGCCTGAATCGCAGTTGTTGACGTCAGCCGCAAGCCTGTTTCCGTGTTCATTTGGGCTTTTATCATGCTTAATCAGATTGCCAGTTCCCACACACTAACTGCCGATATTGCAAGCCGGATCGAGCAGATGATCCTGAGCGGTGAGCTGGTTGCCGGCCAGCGTTTGCCTCCCGAAGATGAGCTGGTCCAGCAACTGGGTGTAAGTCCTGGCGCACTACGCAAAGCGCTGACTACCTTGCGTGATCAGGGCTTGTTGAGCAGCAAGCGGGGGGTGGGGATTTTTGTGGCAGAACAAACCCCGCAGCCTGTGTTCCAGATTCAGGCCAGCGATATTGCTGCGTTATCCAAGATGCTGGATTTGCTTGAATTCCGCGCTGCCATCGAAGTGGAATGCGCCGGGTTGGCGGCGCAGCGCCGGACCAGCGAACACCTGCAGGAGATTCAGGCAGCCCGGCTGGAAATGTGGGCCGCCATGCAGGCCGGGAAATCCGGTGCTGAAGCCGATGCGGCATTTCACATGCATATTGCCCGTGCGGCCCAGAATGGATATTTCCCGGATTTCCTCAATTACCTGCATGATGTGGCGCTGATTCCACGGGCGCGTTTGCAGCAAGCCCGATCCGGACAGATGGATTACGCTTATGCCAAGGCATTGAATGAACGGCACTTTGCCATCGAGCGCGCCATCATCGCGCGCGATCCCATGGCAGCCCGCGCGGCCATGCGCCACCACTTCAAGATCGCGGCCGAGTATTACCGGCGCATGCTGGGCAGTGCCAGTTCCGAAGCTGAACACAATGAGTAAGTTGACTACCAGTAACCATTCAGACGCTGCACCAGCAAGCTACTGACCGCTACGCTGATCCATACCAGCATCCCCAGGATCAGCGGTCGCCAGCCTGTCAGTCGCATTTTCCCCTGATCCAGCGATAAGCCAATCGCGCAAAGTGCCGCAGTGATCAGAAACTGAGCTGCGGCATGTGCCAATATACTGACCTGAGGCGGCAAGCCATGTCCGACTGCCGATGCCAGTACGAAGCCGATGATGAACCAGGGAATATGCACGCGGATTGCTCCGGGTGTTTGCGATTCTTGTCTGGCAGCATTCACCAAACTCAGCGACAGCGTGAGCGGGATGATCATTAATGCGCGCGCGAGTTTGACAATGGTGGCGTGATCACCGGCTTCCCGGCTCCATGCATAGGCGGCTGCCACGACCGAAGAAGTATCGTTGATGGCAGTGCCAGCCCACAGGCCAAAACCGGTATCGCTCAGCCCCAGCCAATGACCAAATACCGGAAAGACCAGCACGGCAACGATATTGAATAGAAAGATGGTCGAAAGTGCGTAGGCGGTTTCGTGCTCCGCGGGTCTGATCACCGGGATCACGGCTGCGATGGCCGAACCGCCGCATATCGCTGTACCCGTACCGATCAACATGCACAACTTTCCCGGTATGCCGAGCAGACGGCCAAGAATATATGCGCTGCACAAGGCACAGCCAATCGTTACCAGTGTCACTGTCAGAGAGTGCAAACCTGTCTGCACGATTCGCCCCAGCGGCAGGCTGAATCCCAACGCAATGATCGATCCCTGCAACAACTGCTGCGAAGCGAAGCGTACGCCTGGCTGGCACCGGTCCGGCACACCGTGTTTCCAGCGCCATAACATGCCCAGCAGCATGCCCATTACGGCACTGCCAATCAAAGGCAGCAGATGGCCAGCAAGGGTTGCAATCGCACTGAGACCCAGCACCCGTAACAAACCAGGCGTGATGTCCGATTCTTCGCTCATGGCAGGATTCTCGCTTGTTGGCTTTGGATGGAATAACCTTATCGTTTATTGGAATATAATAAAAATCACCTTTTCGACTGTGATTCATCGGAAAAACAGATAAAGGACCTGCCGTGTTGCATATCACGTTGCGTGAACTGGAAGTATTTGCGGCAATTCATCAACAAGGCGGAATCACGGTCGCAGGCAAGGCTCTGGGACTGTCGCAGTCTGCCACCAGTGGCGCATTGGCCGAGCTGGAGCACCGACTGGGCGTAACGCTGTTTGACCGGATTGGCCGCCGGGTGCAATTGAATGCACATGGTCGCCATCTCTTGCCGAAGGCGCTTGAACTACTGGCACAGGCGCAAGCGATAGAAGATGTTTTTTCCGAAGGCGCACCGTGCCGACTGAAAGTCGCTGCCAGTCTGACCATCGGTAACTATGTGCTGCCCGCCTTGCTGGCAGAGCTGAACCCGCAGCATCCGGATGATCACTATGAGGTTTCGATCAGCAATTCGCACGCGGTCATGACCTTGCTGCGCAATTGCGAGGCCGATATCGGCCTGATTGAAACGCCACTGGCCGATAGCCAGCTGGTATCGGAACGATGGCTATCCGACGAGATGGTTGTGCATGCCAGAGCCGACCATCCGTTTGTTCGGAAAGTGCCGACACGCGAAGAATTGGCCTCAGTAGGCTGGATATTGCGCGAGCCGGGGTCCGGCGTGCGCCAGACCTTCGAGACCCTGCTGTTGCCTTACCTGGGGCATGTCAATATTGCGCTGGAACTGGGGAGTGGAGAGGCAATCCGCGAAGCCATGCGCCTCGGGATGGGCGTGGGTTTTGCTTCGCGCCGCGCGGTGCAGCGGGAGTTGCAGTCTGGTGAATTTGCCCAGATACCGGTTCCGGCACTGGTGCTGCAACGGCATTTTTATCTGGTCTGGCATGCAGAGCGACGTTTGACCGCCGGAGCAGAGCGTTTCCGTTCGGCCTGTCATGACTGGCTGGAGCGCGAGTCATGACAGGTTGGCAGGTGGATCAGCCCAGCCACTGGAATAGTAGCGGCGTGAGAATCGCCGTCATCATGGCATTCAGCCCCATGCCCAGGCCGGCAAATGCGCCGGTCTGTGGACTTTCCTGAAAGGCACGTGCCGTGCCGATGCCATGACTGACCAGCCCCATTGCAAATCCCCGGATGGCCGGTTCACGGATGCGCAGGGTATCGAGCACCCAGGGTCCGGCAATGGCGCCGGTGACTCCGGTCAGAATCACCACGGCTGCGGTGAGCGAAGGAATGCCACCCAGCTTTTCCACAATGCCCATCGCGACCGGTGCCGTGGCGGATTTGGGCGCGAGCGACAGCAGGCTGGATGCGCTGGCACCCAGCATCCAGGCAATGCCTGTCGAGGTGGCAATTGCCAGCAACGAACCTCCGGCCAAGGTCAGCAATAAGGGCGTTGCCATGCTGCGGATGCGTTCGCGCTGACGATACAGTGGTACCGCCAGTGCTACCGTGGCAGGCGCCAGCAGGAAGTGTATCCATTGCCCGCCCTTGAAATAGGTTTCATAGGGGGTGTTGCTGAAATACAGCAGCAAGACCAGGCTCAGGATGCTCAGGCCAACGGGATTGGTCAGCGGCATGCCCTGGCAGCGTTTGGCCAGCAGGCTGGCAAGCTGGAAGATGCCAACCGTGAGCGCCAGCCAGAAAACAGGCAGGGTCTGCAGATGCGGCCACAGGCCGGCGATTCGCTCAAGCATCGCTTTTCTCCTTGTCCTTGCTCAGGCTTTTGAGCAGCAGTGCGGTCAAGCCGATGCTCAGCAGCGTGCCGACCAGCACGGCGCCGGCGATGGCCGCCCATTCACGTTGCAGGCGTTCCAGATGCAGGATCACGCCGACACCGGCCGGTACGAACAGCATGGAAAGGTACTGCAGGATGCCCGATGCTGCCGTGTCGAGTCCGCTGGAAACTTCCTTGCGGCGCCACAGCAGCCAGCCCAGCAGCAAGGCCATGCCCAGCACCGGGCCGGGTAGCGGCAGTGCCAGCAGGTAGACCGTGATTTCGCCTGCCAGCAGAAATCCCAGCAAGCTCAAGAAACCATTCAGCATGTCAACTCCTGTGTGCAGGGGGCCAGATCCAGCTGCCACGACTGGCCGAGGACGAATTCGTCGCAATTATCCTGCGGATCATCGCGATCGATCACCAGAAAATCGCTTTCTGCCTGCAAGGCCAGCAGCGGGTGGTGCCATACCCCGGCCCGGAAGTTGATGCCCTGATGGCCCGCTGCCAGAAACGCCCGCATCTGTCCGGCATCAGGCTGCGGACTGGCGGGTGCGGCCACGACCAGAAACGGGCGGCCACTGAGCGGCATGAACGCTTGCGAGCCTTTGGGGTGGCGCTCCAGCATGCGTACTGCAAATGGCAGGGATCGGGGTTGCGCCCGGAAAATGCTCACGATCAAATGGCCATCTTCGCCCGGGTCGAGCCGGGCCAGATCGTGAAATCTCTGGCTGGTGCCGGCGTTGATGCTGAAGCCGTGCTGTTGCGGCGTGGCTTCAATGACTTCGCCAAACGGTGCAAAGGCTTCAGCCGTCAGTGTTTCCAGTTGCAGCTTCATGCCGGATATCCCCACAGGCGCAGGCGCGATACCCCGCCATCCGGATGCAGGTTGAAACGGATATGGCTGATCGGGCCGGAATCTTCGAGCGTGAACGTGTGAATGCTGTCGGCACTGAGCCTGCTTTCCGGCAACAGGGTTTGCCAGAATTGCGATTGGGCCGGCAGGGCGGATTCGTCCAGTTCCGGTACCCAGGCAGCCTGGATCGAGCAGCGATCCGGAAAGTTGCCCTTGAAGTGTGCGGTATCGACTTCCACCCGCACGACTTTACCGGGCAGGCCAAGCGCCAGAATGCACCAGTCATGCCCGGGTTCACGCCGGCGGCGGGTTTCCCAGCCTTCACCCATATTGATGCCGCGACCGGGCAAGAGCAGGTTGGCGGCGGCGCCGAAGTGGGCATCGTTCCAGGCAATGGCACGCCCGCCATGGCGCAGGGCGAGCAGATCGACCAGGCCATCACTGGCGGTTTCGATATGGGAAGTGGAAGGGCTGCCGTAAACGCGCAAGCGCGCCAGCCCGCCATCCGGGTAGATATTGACGCGAACGTGAGAGAACACCGTATCACCGGCCAGGCAGGCAGGAACCAGATGATGCTGGTTGCCGGAGAGCGCCAGCATGCCGGTCAGCGCCTGCCAGTGGTCGCCTTGCGGATCCATGCCATCCGGGCAGCCCTCTATCTGCGCTGCAGGAGGGTAGTTGCCGGTGAAGAAGCTGGTATCCAGATCGAAGCCGGCAATGGTGCCGGGGCAGCCCAGCCTAACGATGCACCAGTCATGCCCGGCCACGCGCTTGCGCCGGCTTTCCCAGCCATCCATCCATTTGCCGTTGTCGTCATATTTGCCGGCAATGAAGCAGGCCGGTTCCGGGTTGAGCATGCGTGCCATCGGGGCGAAGAAATCATCGGAGCAGGCGAGTGCCTGGGCGCCCAGACGTGGATCGGCCAGGTTGGTTGAACGGATGGCCCAGTGCGGTAAATCGGCAACCGGGGCGATGCGTACGGAAGAATCAGTCATGGCGGTTTAATCCAGTGAACGGATAAAGTTGGCAAATTCCGGCGTGGCCGGGTTGGCGAACATGGCTTGCGGATGGCCGGTTTCGTGAATGCGGCCTTCGTGCATGAACACCAGGTTGTCGCTGACTTCGCGGGCAAAGCGCATCTCGTGCGTGACCATGATCAGGGTCATGCCTTCGCTGGCCAGTTGTTTCACCACCATCAATACTTCATTCACCAGCTCCGGATCAAGCGCCGAGGTGATTTCATCGCACAGCAGCACCTTGGGCGACATGGCCAGCGCCCGGGCAATCGCGACACGTTGCTGCTGCCCGCCGGAAAGCTGATCGGGGAAAGCATCGAATTTGTGTTCCAGCCCCACGCGTGCCAGCATGGTTTGCGCAATTTCGGCGGCCTGGGTTTTGTTGATTTCCTTGATCACCTGCAACGCCAGCATCACATTCTGGCCGGCCGACAGGTGCGGAAACAGGTTGAACTGCTGGAACACCATGCCGACTTTCTGGCGCAGCGCGCGCAAATCGCCTTGATCTGCCACCAACGCCGTGCCATCGACTTCGATGGTGCCGTCATCGATGCTTTCCAGACCGTTGAGCGTGCGCAGCAGGGTGCTTTTGCCCGAGCCGCTGCGGCCGACGATGGTGACGACTTCACCTTCTTCGACTTCCAGATTGATGCCCTTGAGCACATGGTTCTTGCCGAAGTGCTTGTGCAGGCGATTAGTGCGAACGAGGGGCATGGAGTCTCCTTTCCAGACGCTGGGCGGACCAGGATAGCGGATAGCAAAGCAGGAAATAGCCAATGGCCACCAGGCTGTAGACCAGGAAGGGCTGATAGGTGGCATTGGCGATCATGGAACCGGTTTTGGTGAGTTCGGCAAAGCCGATGATCGAGGTCACGGCCGTGCCCTTGACCACCTGCACCGCGAAGCCGACCGTGGGGGCAA
Organism: Formivibrio sp. oc-25; assembly: GCF_055810895.1. Taxonomy (NCBI): domain Bacteria; kingdom Pseudomonadati; phylum Pseudomonadota; class Betaproteobacteria; order Neisseriales; family Chitinibacteraceae; genus Formivibrio; species Formivibrio sp. oc-25. Next base: position 27,450 of record NZ_JBVVOL010000026.1, read on the forward strand.
TGGCCATGCGTGCGGCTTGCGGCAGGATCACGTGCTGCATCTGCTCGCGGTAGCTGAAGGCAAGGCTGGCGCTGGCTTCCCACTGGCCGCGTGGCACCGCTTCGACACAGCCGCGCCAGATCTCGGCCAGGTAGGCGCTGGTAAACAGCATCAACCCCAGACCAGCGGCGAGCCAGGCCGGGATATCCAGACCAAACAGCGACAGGCCAAAGTACAGCGTGAACAACTGCAGCAACAGCGGCGTGCCCTGGAACAGCTCGATATAGATCTGGGCCAAACCGCGCGGCGGACGATGCTTGGCAATGCGGGCGAACAGCACCAGCAGGCCGGCCAATCCGCCCAATACAAAGGCCGCAGCAGAGAGCAGCAATGTCAGGCCGCCGCCGATCAGCAGGTTGCGGATGATGTCCCACATGGAAAAACTCATCATGGCAGCGGCCTCCGGACAATGGCGTAACGCCCGATCAGCATCAGCGCCTGGCGAATCAGGAAAGCCAGCGCAAAGTAGATCGCGGTCGTGAGGAAGTAGGTTTCAAAGGCGCGGAAATTGCGCGACTGGATGAAGTTGGCGACAAAAGTCAGTTCTTCCGCCGAAATCTGCGAACACACTGATGACCCCAGCATGGTGATCACCACCTGGCTGCTGAGTGCTGGCCAGACCTTGCGCAGCGCCGGGCGCAGCATCACGTAGAAAAAGGTTTGCCAGCGGTTGAAAGCCAGCGATTGCGCGGCTTCGATCTGCCCGTGCGGCGTGGCTTGCAAACCGGCGCGGATGATTTCGGTGCTGTATGCACCCAGATTCAGCACCATTGCCAGGATGGCGGCTTGCCATTCCAGCAGGCGGATGCCCAAGGAGGGCAGGCCGAAAAAAATCAGGAACAGCTGCACCAGAAACGGCGTGTTGCGAAATAGTTCCACGTAAATCTGATAGAGCCCGGCAAACGGGCGGATTTCCCACAGGCGGAAAATGGCCCCGGCAATGCCGATCAGAATACCCAGCGTGCCGCCGATCAGCGTCAGGCCCAGGGTATAGCCTATGCCATCCACCAGCATGCCGCTGTATTCGTGGATAAAGGTGAAATCAAACTGGTAAGCCATAAGGCTACTCCCGGCAGGAGATTGGCAAAATCCAAACCTGTTGCAGCAGGCGTGGCCGCTTATTAACCCGATTTCAAATTCATGGGTTTCATCATGCAAATCCAGACCGTAGGACCCATGCTGCTCACATTAAGCATCGATTTACCCTCTCCCCCAGCCCCTCTCCCGCTTGCGGGAGAGGGGTGGGGAGAGGGTAAACGGTCAGAATCTGCCTTAAGTGAGCCTCATTAAGACCGTAGGACGGGTTTTAACCCGTCATCCCCCATATTGCTTGTGTGCGGTGCTGACGGACTAAAGTCCGTCCTACGGTACCGGGTTCAGATCGCGACGCTTACAGATCAGCCGGCAGCGGCGCATGCAACCAGCGTTGCGAGATTTCACCCAGCGCGCCGTTCTTCTTCGCCTTCTGGATGATCTCGTTCACCTTGGTCTGCAGTGCGGTCTCGCCCTGGGCCAGGCCGACATAGCAGGGCGAGTTCTTGACCAGGAACTTCACGCCCAGCGGACGCTGTTTGTTCTTTTCATTGATGGCAGCGGCGACGACGTTGCCGGTGGCCACCAGCTGGGTCTGGCCGGAAAGGTAGGCGGCAATCGTGGCGTTGTTGTCTTCAAAGCGCTTGATCGTGGCGTTTGCCGGCGCAATCTTGGAAAGTTCCAGATCTTCGATCGAACCACGGGTCACCGAAACGGTTTTGCCAGCCAGTTCCTCAGCCTTGGCAGCCTTGACCTCATCCGGGCCAAACACGCCATTGAAGAACGGGGCATAGGCCACCGAGAAATCGATCACTTTTTCCCGCTCCGGGTTCTTGCCCATGCTGGAGATCACCAGATCGACCTTGCCAGTGGTCAGGAAGGGCACGCGGTTGGCGCTGGAAACCGGCACCAGTTCCACCTTCACCCCCATTTCCTTGCCGATCAGGTTGGCTACATCGATGTCATAGCCCACCGGCTTCATGTCGGAACCGACACTGCCAAATGGCGGGAAATCCTGCGGCACGGCAATCTTGATCTTGCCCGCTTGCGTGATATTGGCCAGCACATCGGCCTGTGCCGCCGGGGCAGCCAAGCCAAGGCCGATGGCGCCGGTCAGAACAAGGGAACGAAAGAGTTGGTTGATTTTCATGATGTTTCTCCTGTTATTCACTTCATGGTTGGTAAAAACGGATGCCCACCCGTGCCGCGGCACGCAGCAGATGGGTCTGCATGGCCAGCCGTGCGGCGGCCGGATCATGTCGGGTGATGGCCTCGATCACGGCCAGATGTTCATCGGCGGTTTCCCAGATGCTCTGAGGGTTGGCAAAGGGCAGTTGCAGGCTGTAGGCCACCTGGTTTTCGAATTGCTGCAGGACGGAAACAAAGGCCTCATTGCCGGAAAGCCGGGCAATGCGGCGATGGAATTCCATATCCCATTCGGCCGCCATCACCAGATCCATGCCGTGCAGCGCGGCTTCGAGCTGAGTCTGGACTTCCTTCAGCTCGGTGCAATCCTGCTTGATATTTGCGGCCACCATGCTGGCAGCGGCCGGTTCCAGTACGAAACGAAATTGAAAAATGGCTTCCGGGCGCATGCTGGAAGGATTGGCGGGCAGATCGCCCGCTTCGCGGCCTTTGCCGGCGGTAACAAACACCCCTTTGCCCGGATGCGAGCGCACCAGCCCCAGTGCTTCAAGCATGGAGATGGCTTCGCGCAGACAGGTGCGGCTGATGCCCAGCGTTTCGGCCAGATCGCGTTGCGAGGGCAGGGTGCTGCCTTGCGGATAGGTGCCGTTGGCGATCAGGCGTTGCAGGTTCTGGGCGGCGACATTGGACAGGCTTGGCATGTTTTCCTCTAACTGGTTTAACTGGTATGACCAGTTGAACCAGTTAAAAGCAAAGTGCATGCCATCCTGGATTTTGTGGTGGAAATTTATTTAAGTTGCTGAATATGAATGAATTTAATTATTTGTTATCCAGGTGGTCTCGCTCAGCATGCACCATGGTTTTGCAAGTGGCACAAACCTGCACCAATCTGGCGATACAATGCTGCGTCGCAAGATTCTGGCTTGATCCGATTGGGGCGGGATGATGATGGTCGTGCATGGGCACTATAAATTCGGACGCAAACAGGTGGCCTATCGCAACGGCTATTGCCATCATTGCGCGCGGTGTACCCGGCAATGGCAATACCGCTATTTTCTGGTGATCCACCTGTTCTGGATTCCAGTCTTACCTCTGGGATTCTGGCGCGAGTGGATTTGCGGGGAGTGCGAGCGCAATCCGGTGCCCAATATGCGGCGCGGCTTTGGCTGGGCGCTGGGCGCGCTGCTGTTGCTGGGAACGTATGCAGGCTGGATGCTGCCGATCGATGCCGATGAGCCTGTAGTGAGCTGGGTGATGCGTGCCGGGTTTCCCTTGGGCTTGTCCGCCTTGCTATGGCATCTGTTCAGGCCGCGCAAGCCTGTGATGGCCTGTGTGCCGGCACATGAAAAAATCTGCCCGCGTTGCCAGGCCCCCATGGTGCAAACTTCGCCGCCACAGTGCCCAATGTGCGGTTTGCAGGAGCGCTGAGTTCGAACATCAGGCCGTCAGTCTGCAAAATCGTAGTCGGACCCTGATTCCGGCAAATAGGGCAGGCCGTCGGCATCGAATTCATGGTCGGCGCAATCGGCAATGGCAAGCGCATAGCCATGATCTTCCGGCAGGTGATCGATCAACCGCTCCAGCAGCTTGGTGTAACCGTGGCTATCGAGCTGGCCGGCGCGCTGCACGATGCCATCCTCATCCGACCAGATCGCCAGATATTCTTCGTCGGACACCTTTCTCAAGGTTGCATGACCGTTATTGACCATGACGGACGGCGCCGGAATGGCTTCGGGCAGGGTGCGGCGGAATGTCTTGATTTGTGCCAGGGAATAGCGCATGACGTTTCTCCCGCAGAGGTCGGGGCGTGTACTTCAATGTAGCGGCGTCATTGGCCCGAGGCAACCTGTGTCGACAGCCCGATATTTGGAATCAGTTTACCCGCGAGCGTTTCAAACTCTCTTGATGGGGCAAATAACGCATGATTTGCGTAAACGGAGTTTGTAGGGCGGCTGTTTAGCCTTTGCTGCCGTTGACGGAGTAGTCCTTCCAGGGGCGTCGTGCCTGCAGCGAAGGGTTGGCAGCCATTATTGCTGTGACCAAGCTATTTGATACCTGACGACCGCAACAGCGCCCATGCGACGGACTGGAAGCTTGGTGCAATAGCCGCGAGTGCCAGGGCATATCCCAGCGGCAAGGCCGCTATCCGAGCCGAGTCTGCAAAGGCAAGTTGTGGCCTGGCAAGCCTGCCTACGGACCAGTGCACACCGAACCATAGTACTGGTGCCACGACCAAGAGCAACAGATAGAAAATGGCCAGAGCTTCCATGCCCGAGGTGGCGCGGGCGGGAACGACTACGACAGCCGCAACCAATAGTGCCGCAGGAATTGATGAGAGCCGAACCTTGAACCAGGAACTTGCTAGATCGCGAGCGACATACTGCCTGCGCTCCCAGCGAATCACGAAGACGAACCCGACTAGGGCCGCGACCACAAACAGCATGATCATCACGTGAAATGGATGCATGTGCCTCCCTTGCTGCCGAACATGGCAGTCCAATCTTGCACACCACTATGGGGTATAACGTTTGACGTGAGGGGCCTCCGTAGCGGCGAAGCCGCGAAGGGAACCCACAAGCGCAGCTTGTGGGTGGTCCCTCTCGACGGAGAAGCTAGAACTCGGACTTTTCGGACAATGGATCACGAGGAAGGCGCAACCCCATTTCACGACTTATATAACGCAATGGGTCATCCATGCTTCTGATGCTATGAAGCAAATCTTCAAATAACGGGTGACGATCAAATTCCGCACGTGCAATATTTAAAATCTTCAAAACATCACGATAGCGCTCAACTAGATCTTTGATCGCTTCTGGACTTATTCTTCCTTCGAGCCCTCGAATCGAAATATCCATTTCATCTCGCCGCGAAGAGCGGCGAAGTAAATCTCCTAAATATGAAGGCGGAATCAGCGCTGTTGGGTCGCGAAGTAGCTTGTGGTTGTTTCTTGTTAGTTCAAGGATTTCCTCGAGAACCCTTGATGTTGCCTCGTCAGAAGGTTCTGCTGCTTTTTCTGCTGGGATCGACTCTGGAGCTTGGGCCTGAATTATGGTGTTCAGCTGAGATTCTAATTGCGGCCACCACACATCAAAAGATCTTTCAAGCCGAGTATCTTCAAGGCCGTCGGCTGCACAGGCAGTGTTGATGGATTTGATGAGGTAGCCTGAATTCCGTAGACACGCCTGTTTGGTAAAATCTGAACCAACAGGAGTGCGAAATGAGCAAGAGAGT